>CATPCJ010000390.1 GCA_955652915.1 uncultured Bryobacteraceae bacterium | reverse complement strand
TTGAGGGTGATCGGTGTCGACGCTGGCTTCGTGCTCGACGATTCCCAAACTCAGCAGACTGTTTTCGAGGACGGCGACGCGATTGAGGCGCCAGGCGGTGTCGCTCAGGACTTGGACGAGCTGCATTTCGGTTGGGCCTTTCGGCTTGTACTCGGTGAAGTATTCCTGGTTGCGTTTTTGATAGATGTCGAGGTCGTCGGATGGCATGACGACAGTTTGGCCGGTGAGGCCGTGGCGCATAGCGTTAAGGGAAGAGCGCTGTTTGCCGGCTGCGGTGCGTGGGCCGGTGGAGTGCTGGGCGTTGGCGCGGTTGATGGCCGCGCGATCGGTGGCCGGTGCTTCGGTTTTCGTCTGGGTCTCGTCAGTAGTGATATTCATAAGTTTTTCCTTCTGTACATCGAATACCATGCTGATGGTTGGGTTCAGCGGGGATTATTTGGGAAAGTGTTGATGGGGAAGGAAAGATAAAAGTGGAACGTTTGTCACTGAGGGTAATTCGTAGCCACTCGGAGGCAGCAAGCCGGCGTTAAGTCGGTACCTTTAGAGCTGAAAAACGCTCAGTGACCGCTCCCTAACCCGGCATAGCCGGAACTAAACAGTGGAAATACCCGGCAACCGCTCTTTTGGCGAGGGGCACTGGCAAGGCCTCAGCTTGTCAGCCGACAAGGTCACCAGGGGAGGACGCCTCTTGGCGAGGGGCACTGACTAAGTTAGATTTCGTGAAAGCCGGTAGTGGGTCTATTCAAATAGACCCACTACCTGGGTTTGACTAGTACATGGTGCGGATGGTTCTTTCTCGTTTTAATGTTGATGGCGTGAGAGTTGGTAACCTGCGGCCGATTGGCAATCGGCCCGTAAGTAATTCCGGTCCAACACCAGGCGGATTGCCAATCCGCGGCAGGATGCCATCCTGCCCCACATAAGAATGTCCAAACTCCAGGACACTGATCCTGGCCAAGTGGTTCAGTGCCGGCTAAGAGCCGGCCGCGGCAGGATTGCCCGCCTCACATTTATTACTTATCGCAGAAATATTGCTGGTGGAAGAGGGCTGGGGTCGCCCGATAAGATTACTGGGGCCCAGTAGAGGAAGTTGGACGTCTCAGGTTTTCGGAGTAACTGCAATTGGCCTAACCGCAAGGCCTCCGCGCGGCCGCGGCCGGTACTCAGTTCCTTGTAGAAGCGGGTCATGAGGGCTTCTTGAGCGGAATCCGCTACTCGCCAAAGTGGCGCGACAAAAGTCTTCACGCCGGCGATTGCCGCAGCCCGGCGCATTCCATACACACCTTCACCCGCTGACGGCACGCCGTCGGCCATACGGCATTGCGATAGGACCAACATCTCCGATCCATTCAGATCCAACGCTTGCAGTTCTAACGCCGTCAGGAGGCCGTCCTCGGTGGAGCCGTGGCCGCGTCCATAAGCTTCTTCCAAAACAATCGCCGACAAACTCATCGCGCGAGCCGCCGGGTCGAGATTTATGAGCTCACAGCCCGGGCTTTCCGGGCGGATTTTGCAATCCTCATTGCCGCGCACGATGCCATGTCCCAGAATGTGCAGCAGAGCCGGGCTGTGCAGCTTCTTCAAATTCTGCTCAGTGGCCTCGCCTTCCGCAAGCAAACGGGCATGTGGGAGGCGCGCCTGCAAGCCGCGGGCTTCCATTTCCGCACCGGCTAATCTCTCCAGCCGGTCGGCACGAAACACGCTCGCCATTTCATTGCCGGTGGGGGACCGTTTGTTCCCCGCGCCGGGACTGAGCGCAATCACCGGCACGCCCAACGCCTGCGCGTGACGGTCCAGCACACTCAGATCGCGGCCGGCGGGAAGGTAGCTTATCGCAAAGCGCTCCACCAGAAATCGTCCGTCCGAAAGCGCGCCGAATGGCAGCAGAGTAAGCATCCCGTCCGGAGCGATGCGCAAACGTCGAGCTTGTTTCTCCCGGGCGAACCAGAAATTCAGAGGCGTCAGAATTTTCGTGGACAGTTCGCGCATGGCGTCTTGCGCCGTTGCGTCGGCCGATTCGACGGCTTGTTTTTCATGACCGCCGAGCGACGTACTCCAATCGTTGGCCGACTGTATCAGGTCGCGAATGGCTGAATCGATGGGCGCGGCCGCTCCCAGTTCTACCCAACGCAAGTCTCCTCCGCGGTCCAGCAGGAAGGCTCCGTAACGCCGGTCCGGTCCGATTTTTCCATGGCTGTCCCGGGGATGATATTCGACGAAGTCCAAAAAGAGTTCGTCAGGCGCAAGATGCGATCGGAGGTCTTCCAATCGCGCCGGCGTTGCGAACTCGAACCGCGGCAACTCGCGGTTGAGGACCGTTTCGAGCGTTTCCGTGCGCTGCTTCAAAAGCTGCAAGGCTTGGAGCGCCTGCTTGCCTAAGTCAATCGTCCACTTCGTGCGCAACTCATGCAGCAGCCGATCGTATTGGCCTTCGAGCCCGGTGTCCCGCAGCGCGCAAGTGCCAACCGCTGCGGGCTTCAGGTCCCGATATCCCAAGGCGATGGTCAACGACGCCTGACATTCCAACAGCGCCTCCCAGGTATCCAACCGTTTTCGTATGGCGGCATCGGGATTTTGCCGGAGCCTCTGCCGCCAGTCCCGCACCTGATCGAGAACCCGGCCTTTTCTGCGGGCAACCGCCTCAAAAGCGAGCGCGCGGGCTTCAGGGATCCGGTCGCCGGCTCTCTGTTGGAAGGATATGAGGACGGGAATCGGATCATCCAAATTCGCCAGCACACCCACCTTGCTATTTTCCGATCCGACATTCAGGATGTCGGCCAGGAATCTGTCGTTGATTTCAAAACCGCGGCGGTACAGGGGTAAGGCCGCGCGGTAATTTCCAGTTTGTTCGTGCAGCATCGCCAGAAGCTGCAAATGTTTCGCGAGATCCGGATGATTTTCACCGTGCGTTTCGGCCACGATTGCGATGGCTTGGCTAAAACGCCGTTCCGCGTTGGCATAGTCTCCCTGCGCCTGGTGAACCAATCCGGTTTCGCTCAACGCTCCGGCATAGAGAGGATGCTTGGTTCCGAGTCCCGGCGCGATGACATCCAGGGATTTCTGAAGTGTCAGCAACGCGCCCGAAAAATCCCCGCGCTTCCTTTGCGCTTCACCCAGGCCCAGCAGCACGCTGGCATAGTCGAAGGGCGGTGGATTTGGAAGCTTTTCATAAAGCTCGACGGCTTCCCTAAATAATTTTTCACCCTCCGCGGG
>CATPCJ010000389.1 GCA_955652915.1 uncultured Bryobacteraceae bacterium | reverse complement strand
GGCCTGACCGTCCCACAACTGTTCGTCTTCAATTTCTGTGGCGGCGAGTTCCGAGATACCTTCGAAGCAAACCGTGACGTGTCCCAGGTCGGCGATCGACGCATGCCCGTATTGGAAATAGAAGCTTTCGAGAAACTTGGCGGAGTCGTGGGTACGGACCCAGGCGACCGAATCGCGAATGGAGTCGGGCGAGCGGCTGTAGCGCGCCAGCGCATACGCGCATTTTTCCGGCGGCATGGGGGACACGGTCAGGACGCGCTTTGCCATGAACCGCTATGATAACAATCCATGAAGATTCGACTGAAGAAGCTCTCTCCGGACGCGATGCTGCCCGAATATGCGCACGGTCCGAATGAAGATGCGGGAATGGATCTGCGCGCGATCGCGCCGGTTGTGTTGAAGCCGGGAGCGCCGCAGGCGGTTCCCACCGGCATCTCGATCGAGCTGCCGTCAGGCTATGAGGCGCAGGTTCGACCGCGCAGCGGCCTCGCGTTGAAACACGCGATCACGCTGCCGAACAGTCCGGCGACGATCGATCCCGGCTATCGCGGCGAGATTCGCGTAATCCTTTTGAATCTTGGCGCGAACGATTACAAAATCGAAAAAGGCGACCGCATCGCGCAACTGGTGATCGCGAAGTACGAGCCGGTGGAGTGGGAGGAAGGCGAGTTGAACGAAAGCATGCGGGGAGCGGGCGGGTTCGGATCCTCCGGGCGATAGCTGATAAATCTCCGGGGCTCGCGCTGCTGAAACATTCACGTCCGCGCGGAGTCTAGTCCATAGAAAAGTATTCGGTTGCTTTTCATCGAGCTTTTTATCGGAGCGAGCTTTTTATCGGAGGAGGAGCGCCCGCGAACCGGCGGTTGGGCCGGTAGCGGGCGCCACGGAAATTGAGGTATCTGGAACGGCTATGACCCGCGCGCAAATAACCTACCTGCTGGCTGCCGGCATCCTGGCCTTTCCACCCTCCCCGCCGGCCGATTTTCGAATAGCAATATTCGAACTGGCCTCGCAAGACATCACTGGCCTCACCGGACCGCCCAACGGGGCGGCGTGGGAAACGTTGAACAAGGGCGTGGAGGATGGAGATGCGGAACATCGCAAGAAAGCGATCGCCGCCGCGGGCACCATCGGACCGGATAAACAGGCGGTGGAACTGGTCGCGCGCGGTTTGAAGGACAAAGATATTTTCGTGCGCCAGACCGCGGCGGCTACTCTGGGCGAAATGAAGTCGCCGGATGCGATTCCTCCACTGCAGGCTGCGCTCGACGATAGCCCGGAGGTTAGCTTTACGGCGGCGAAGGCGCTCTGGCAGCTTGGTGACACAAGCGTCGATGACTTCTTCCAGCAGGTGCTGGAAGGCGAGCGCAAGAACACTCCCGGAAGGATGCAAAGCGCCGGGCGCAAGGCGAAGAAGAAATTGCAACCCGGTTCGCTGGCATTGATGGGAATCAAGGAAGCGACGGGCGTGATGTTCGGTCCGGCATCGTTCGGCATCACCGCCGTGCAGGAGGCCATCAAAGAAGGCAAGAAGGATTCCGGAGCTCCCGGCCGCGCGGTGGCCGCTGAAATCCTGGGAAAGGATTCCGATCCTTACGCTCTCACACTGCTCGAATGGGCTCTCGGCGACGAGAGCTGGGCCGTACGCGCGGCCGTGGCCAAGGCCCTGGGAGAACGCGGCAACATCGGCACCATTCCCAAGCTGATGCCGCTGTTGACGGACGAACACCACGCCGTGCGATACATGGCGGCCGCATCGATCGTAAGACTGAATCTCAAAGGTCAAACCCGCGCATCCCGTTAGTCCCCAAAACCGTGTGGGGCAGGATGCCATCCTGCCGCCGATTGGCAATCGGCCCGTACGAAATTCCGGTCCAACACCAGGCGGATTACCAATCCGCGGCAGGATGCCATCCTGCCCCACATAGCGAGCGATCCCCTCCCAGCCCCCAGTCCCTAACCCCAAGCCCCAAGCGCCGCGCTGGACAACCAGCGCACCGCTGTCCTACCCTACAGATTACGGGGACGGAGGCGCATCATCGTTCAAGTCTGTGTGCTCGCCAGCAGCAGTTCGGGAAACTCAATGTTTATCCGGACCGAGCGGACGCGCATTCTCGTAGATGCCGGCCTAAGCAAGCGCGATACGATCGCGCGATTGGCCGCCATCGGCGAAGAGGCCGAGCAACTGGACGCCATTCTCATCACGCATGAGCATTCCGATCACGTCTGTGGACTGGTCTCGCTCGCGAAACAGCTCAACGTTCCGATCTATATCACGCGCCTCACCGCGCCCGCGATTCCCTGGGGCGAGTACACTCCCAAGCTCGATTGTTTCCAGGCCGGCACCACATTTTCGGTCGGAGATATCGACGTCGACAGCTTCACCATCCCGCACGACGCCATCGATCCCGTGGGCTTCTGCTTCCGTTCGCAAGGCATCAAGATCGGCATTGTCACCGACCTGGGGTACATGCCGGATTCTATAAAATTCCACTTGCGCGGCGCCGACCTGCTGGTGCTCGAATCCAATCACGATTTGGAAATGCTCAAGGTGGGTCCGTACCCCTGGTCCGTGAAGCAGCGCGTGATGGGACGGAAGGGCCACCTATCGAACGACATCGTTTCCGATTTTATTCGACGCGATCTGGACACCACCATCAGCACGCTCGTGCTAGGCCATATCAGCGAGCACAACAATCATCCGCAATTGGTCCGAGTGATGGGACATCGGGCATTGGATGGCGCGGGCCGTGCTTTGTTCACCCGATTGGTGGTAGCCGAACCGAAACAGCAAACCGAGGTCTTCACGTACTGAATGATAGACCGTTATACACGGCCCGAAATGGGCCGGATCTGGGGCGAGGAAAACAAATACCGGGCCTGGCTGGAGGTCGAATTGGCTGCCGCCGAAGCCTTGGCCGAAACTGGCGAGGTCCCGAAGGAGGCTGCCGAACTCCTACGGAAACATGCCGGATTTGAAGTTTCACGGATTCAAGAGATCGAGCGCGAGGTCAAGCACGACGTAATCGCATTTACTACGGCTGTAGCTGAAACAATGACTGCGGCGCGGCACTCTGAAGCGTCCCGATGGCTGCACTACGGCCTGACTTCTAACGATGTAGTAGACACCGCTCAGGCTCTACTAATCAAAGCTGCCTCGGATATCATCCTAAACGGAATAAAGCAGTTAGCTGAATCTCTGAAGAAACGGGCTTTCGAGTTCAAGGAGACCGTTCAGATCGGACGAACCCACGGCATACATGCCGAACCGATCACGTTTGGGTTGAAACTAGCCTTGTGGTACGACGAGCTACAGCGCAACCTCCAACGCTTCGAGCACGCTGCGGAAGAGATCCGAGTGGGGAAAATCTCCGGCGCGGTCGGCACCTTCGGTCACATTGGACCCGATGCCGAGGAGCGAATCTGCCGCCGCCTCGGGCTGCGGCCCGCCCTCATCGCTTCCCAGGTCATTTCCCGCGATTTTCATGCCAATTATATGGCGGCGTTGGCCTTGATCGCCGCTACGCTGGAGAAAATCTCTTTAGAGATCAGACATTTGCAGCGGACCGAAGTTCGTGAAGCGGAGGAACCGTTCGCAGCGGGCCAAAAGGGATCCTCCGCCATGCCCCACAAACGCAATCCGGTCACTTGCGAGCAAATCGGCGGCTTAGCGCGAGTAGTTCGTTCTAACGCGCAAGCTGCGTTCGAGAACATCGCGCTGTGGCATGAACGAGACATTTCCCATTCGTCGGTCGAGCGAATCATCTTGCCGGATTCTACAATTCTAGTGGACTACATGCTGGCGAAGACCGATTGGCTGATCTCGGGTCTGCGGGTTTATCCCGATAGGATGAAGAAAAATCTGGACTTAACGAATGGTCTGGTGTTCTCCGGTCAACTGCTGCTGGATCTCGCCGCCGCCGGGATGCTCCGTGAGCAAGCTTACAGGATTGTACAAAACAAAGCCATGCAAGCCTGGGAACAGGATGGCGACTTCCGAGCCACCATTGAGGCCGATCCCGAGATCACTAAGCTACTTTCAAGCAAGCAATTAGCCGAAAGCTTTTCTGTTTCCAGGCAGTTAGCGAACGTTGACCGCATCTTCGAGCGCGTTTTCCATCGGTCCTAGTCCCATACTACGACCGTAGTGCTGACCCAGGTTCAAATCTCCCCTTCCATTTCGCAACTAATCGTTTACACTAGAGTTAGGAAGCGAGCAATAGAGTGTTGAAGAGTCTTAGTTCTGATCCGTGTTTGGAATTCGAATTGGCCAGGGTTCTTCTGGTCGATGACGATCCAACCTCGCGCTTAACTTTACAGACAGTACTAAGAGCCGGTGGATACCATGTCGATTCAGCAGCTTCGGCCGCCGAAGCCGTTGGCAAACTGGACGAACAGGAATACCAACTGGTCCTGAGCGACTTGCAAATGGAATCGCCCGAGGCCGGACTCAAAGTCCTGGCCCACGCCAAAATGATGGATTACAAGCCGGCTACGGCCATTGTAACCACCTATCAAAATCAAAACTCGAAGCCGACCATGCAGCAGTCGCTGCGGATGCTGATCACGCCGGAAGACATTCCGGGACTACTGGCAAAAGTAGCCAATCTCATCAGCGAACGCGCCGCGCGCAAGCTACAGCGCGAATTGCGTCACGCGACATAAGCAGCTACTCGATAAACCGCCTCCTCAAACTGATCCAGTCCGCCGGCGAAGAAATGATCGCCCGCCTCTACCCATATTAGTTGCTTCGGCTGTTCCAGCGTTTCAAAATAGACCTCCATGGACGCTTTCGGACAGAATTGGTCATGGGTGCTCTGGATAAAAATGCGCGGGACTTTGCAATGGCCCAGTTCCTGGCTCTGTTCGTAGCTGGTTGGAAACCCGACGGCGATCAATCGCGATGCACCGGCGGGCTCGCAGCCCATTTTCAAAATGATTCGCGATCCGAATGAAAAACCCGCCAGTGAAAACGGCAGATCCGGATAGCGCGATCGCAAGACTCCAAGAGCGGCGCGGGCGTCGTCAATCTCACCGGCGCCCCCGTCGTATTTCCCTTCGCTCAAATTGACGCCGCGGTAGTTAAATCGCAGCACGGCGAATCCGGCTCGCCGCATCCCGCGCGCGATGCGATACACCACCTTGTTGTGCATCGTGCCGCCGTGCTGAGGATGCGGATGGCAAACCAGAACGGTTTCCCGCGGCGCTATATCTTCGGGTTCTTCGAGCAGCGCTTCCAGTCTTCCGGCGGGACCGGCGACAAACAACGACTCGATCTTTCGAGGCATTACATTAATTGGTGCGATAGTTGGTGAACTGCATGTCGATGCCGAAGTCGTGGCCGCGCAGCAGGGCGATGACACTCTGCAGCGAGTCGCGATCGCGTCCGGAAACCCGCACCAGATCGCCTTGAATGGAGGCCTGCACCTTCTGCTTGCTGTCCTTGATTATCTTGACGATCTCACGCGCCTTCTCAATGGGAACGCCCTGCTGCAGAGTGATCTCCTGGCGCACCGAGGAACCAGCCGCCGGAATGATCGGCCCGTACGTTAATCCCTTCAGCGAGACGTTCCGTTTCACCAGCTTCTGGCCCAAGACGTCGTTGACGGCTTTCAATTTGAATTCATCCTGGCTGGCGAGAACGATCTTGTGGTCCTTCTCATTGAGCTGAATGTCGGAATGGCTGTTCTTCAGGTCGTAGCGTTGAACAACCTCCTTCATGGCTTGTTGAATGGCGTTGTTCACTTCCGCCAGATCGATTTTGGACACGATATCGAAAGTATTGTCGGGCATGGTTTATTTTCCGTGGGGCAGGATGGTATCCTGCCGGCCGAACAGGCCGATTTGCAATCGGCGGCAGGTTATCAACCTGCCCTACATAATGCTATCAGGACGCGCTCGGTGATTTCATGGACCAGAGCCGGCAAGGCCGCGTCCAGGGCCAGCGTGACGGCGGCCTGAACGCGTTCCGGGTCGATTTCGAGCGGCGCGAGGGCGGGCGTTTCAGGAACCACCGAAGCCAATGCTTCCGCGAGAAGGCCGCGCGCCAATTGTGACTCTTGCACCAAGGGATGAATCGTCTCCATCATCTTGGATGCTTCGAACGGCTTCTTCAGAATCGCGGCGCAACCCGCGAGTCTGGCTTCCTCCTCGTCAAAGGGCTCCAGCAGACCTGCCGTCAGCACCACGCGCACGTGCCGCAAACGCGGGTCGCTCTTCACGTGCCGGCAGATTTCGACGCCGGATTTTCCAGGCAGGAAGACGTCGGCGAGAATGAGGTCGGGGTCCACGTCAGCCAGACGAACCAGCGTCGTTTCGCCGTCGGTCAGGCTTACTACTTCAAATCCCTCTTCCCGCAGAATCCGCTCGCCCATCCGCTGGGCGTGCGGACTGTCGTCAGCCAGCAGGATGCGGCTCATCAGGGCTTGTCGGTAGTGGGCGCGGCGGCAGCGGGCGGTGTCGCCGACTGCTTGGGTTTCTTTTCCTTCTTCTTTTTCTTTTGCGCCTTCGCATCGGCGGCGGTTTGCGCCGGCGTCTGAGCGTCGGCGGCTTTTGCATCCGCAGCCGGGGCGGCGCTGCCATCGGTAGGCGCCGGCGGATTGGCCCGCGCGTCTTTATTGGTGTCGAGCGCGGTGGAATCGGTAATGGGGCCGGCGGTGACATCGTTCACGCCAGTGCCCGCCGTAGTAGCTTGGGGAACGCTTACCGGTACATCCGGTCGAATCGTAGTCATCGCCGGTGTGCCGGAACGAGCCGCGGTGCTCACATCCGGTCCGCGCTTAAGGAAGCTCGTACTCTTTGAAATCATCCCCGGCTTCTGCCGATTCTCGGCTTCCCACTTCATACGAGTGACGGCCACCGGATCGGCCTGCGGAACAGGCAGCTCCATCTCAGTCAATTTCTTCTTCGCGGCGTCGGCGTAGGCGCTCAGGGGATAATCCTTCACGATGCGCGCATATGCCTCGCCCGCCTGTTTGCGGAATCGCGGCCCGAGCCTGCCGTAGGAATCTCCCAATTCCCAAAGCGCGGCGTCGGCTTTGCTGTACAGAGGATACTGATCCACCAAGTGAGTCAACCGGTTCGCCGCCGCGGGGTTGTCTCCACGTTTGAAGTAAAACGAACCCACTTTGTACTCGGAGTCTCCCAGCGCCTCCTGGATGTTGCGCAGAAGCTGTTGAGCCTCGGGAACGAACTTGCTATTCGGAAACTGAACAATCAACTGACGGCATTCGTCGTCGGCGCGCAACGCCTGGCTGGGGTCGCGATCCGACTTGTCCATCTGCTTGTAGTGAATCATGCAGATTTTCTCTTGGGCCTCGGGCGCTTCCTCCATGGTGGGATAGAACAGGATGAAGTCCTTGTACTCGGCTTCGGCCTGCGCCAGACCGGCCGTCCCACCTTCGCGATACCAGCTATCGGCCACCGCCAGCTTCGCCTTGGCAAGGAATTCGCTTTGATCGTAGGTGTTGATCAGCGTGTTGAGTGTGATGCGGGCAATCTCGAATCGGCTATGTTCGATGTCCGCGATCGCCTTGTCGTACAAAACCTTGTCAGGCTGCTTGGTATCTTTCGTAATAGGATTGTCGTACTTCTTGCGGCGGAAACCGCAAGATGTCAGCAAGCCCGCCATGAGTAGAACCACCAAAATGTATCGAGACATAATTATTAACCTTACAAGCTTAAACTAAACTTTGACCAGCGTGGCTTCCCGAGCCGTCCGCTGCATCTGTGAAAAAGCCGCTCCGGGGTCGGGGGTGTGAAAAACGGACGACCCTGCTACCAGCCAGTCACACCCTGCCCGAACGATGTCACCCACGTTATCCAGCGCCACCCCACCGTCGATCTCGATGGCGAAATTCAGTCCCAACTCCTTGCGCTTCCACGCCAGAGCCTTGATTTTCTTGAGCGCGTTGGGTATGAACGACTGGCCGCCATACCCGGGATTCACGCTCATGATAAGCACGTGATCCACCAGATCCAGCACTTCGCTCAAAGTCGAGATGGGGGTTGCCGGATTCAGCACCACACCGGCTAGTGCGCCGTCCCCGCGAATCGACCGCAACGTCCGATCCAGATTCGGGCAAACTTCCTGATGCACCAACACATGGTCGGCTCCGGCGCGGATAAATTCGTGCGCGTAACGATCCGGATCGCTGATCATCAAGTGAACATCCAGCTTCAATCGAGTGATTTTGCGGATTGATTCGATTACCGGAAACCCCAGGCTGATGTTGGGCACGAAATGGCCGTCCATCACATCCACGTGGAGCATGGAAGCCCCGGCCCGTTCGACCTTGGCTATCTCCTCGCCCAAACGAGCAAAATCCGCCGCGAGGATAGATGGGAGGATCTCAACCATTTGCGGGTAGATTCGATTTTAACACAGCGGGGAAAAACCCATGGACTGCTTCGATGGCGGGAAGCGCGCCCGTTGTGCGAAGGAAGCGCGTCCATATTTGGGATTGGGTTCGTTTTTCATCGTTTTTAATTACAACTCGCCAACGAAGGACGTAGCAGGATCTCTTGGCCGGCCTGGCTGGAGGAGTGGCATAGTTCGTCTCATGCTACCCTCAGTGTACCTTTTTAACAGGCGAACAGAAGCGTTCTGAGGGAGCATCGCGATGGGCGATTCGCTTCGATAACTCGTTGGACCAGAAGGCTAAAGATCCGTTCGATAAGAAATTCATTTCGCGTGTGACTGTGCTAATTGGTAGCGTTGGCTTGAGTGTCGGTTGCTTCCTACAAGACGATATCGGGCCTCCAGGCGATCTGCGACTGCCGGCCGGAAAGGGGTTAACGGATCAGCCACGGGAAGCTGTGAAAAAATCGGCTAAGATCCATACAGGCAAGAATGCCTGTGTCTGGAGTTTGGACATTTTAGAATTGGCCGGCTTGCTTTCGCTAGCAGCCACATCCACGCATCGGCGACCAATACTGCCATCTGCATTCGGGTCAAGATCGGATCAGTCGGCACTCAGATCTACGGCCCGGATTGGTAAGAGATTGCAGCCTCCGGTTTTTGACAGACTGCGGGCCAGCGGCACGTCGTCTTCCAAAATACAATATAGGGGATATGCGTGCATTCCTTAGCCACTCCTCTGTCGACAAGTCAATAGTCGTCGCGGTCCATGAGGGTCTTGAGAAGGATTCAACATGGCTGGACCGCGCTGAGATTGAATGGGGGGAGCTGTTTCTGGAAAGGATCGCCGATGGAATTGAGTCGGCGACGGACTTCGTTCTGTTCTGGAGCGCGTCTGCGGCGCGAAGTGAATGGGTCCGCCTTGAGGTCAACATGGCCTTCATCCACGCTCTCCGAAGGAAGGCTATTCGGATTCGGGTGGTGATGATCGACGACACGCCTTTGCCGCTCTACTTGCAGGTCTTCCATGCATTCTCTGTAGTGGCCTCGGCTTCTCCAGCAGCCGATATCCTCCAGAAGCTGGTGCCGTTACTGAAGGAACCAGTGCGTGGGGCCAGATCTCGCTTCGTGAACCGGCACGCGGAAATCGGTCGTTTAGAAGCGGCTGTGGACGACCCGGAGTTCCATTCGGTTTGGGCATTTGGATTCACCGGCGTGGGCAAGACCTCGCTGGTCGATGAAGCGCTGAAGCGAATTTTTGAAGGCGCGGTAATAGTTCACGTCGACATCACCCAAGGCACCGGATTCGTAGAACTGGCGTTAGAGCTTAGCGCCTCGGCACGGCATGAAATCCTCCCCGTCGGCATGGATCAATCTCAGCTGGAGTCCGACATCCAGCTTTCGATTGAAGTTCTCGCCAAAGATGGGCGACTTCTCTTCTTATCTAATGTCCAGCATTGGCTGGATGAAAGCGGAGAACCGC
>CATPCJ010000388.1 GCA_955652915.1 uncultured Bryobacteraceae bacterium | reverse complement strand
GGGTGAGAATTTTGCGCATAATTCGATTGGACTGATTCTAGCGGATTGGGCGACCACCGGGGTCACAACCGCCGGTTGACTTTCAAAGTGGTTCTCGAATAACCTCAGCGCATGCGCAAACAAATCCTCGTGATGCTGATCGCCTCCACATTACCGATTTTGGCTGAGCTCAAGTCGGGGCCGCCGCTGGACTTTACGGTGGTGCCGGATTGGGCGCAGTTGCCCAAGGGCTGGAACTTCGGCGAATGCTCGGGCGTGACGGTCGACAAGAACGACAACATATGGGTATTCAATCGAGGCGCGCATCCGGTGATTGTTTTCGACCGATCCGGAAAGATTCTGAAAGCCTGGAGCGAGGTTCCCGTGACCACCGCGCACGGCATTCGCGCCGATGCCGAAGGCAATATCTGGACCGTGGACGTAGCGGCTCATCGGGTGATGAAGTTCAATCCGGCGGGGCACCTGCTGATGATGATCGGGCAAGTTGGCGGGGCCGCGGGTGACAACAATACCAAGGATGGATTCAATCGCCCGGCGAATCTGACCTTCGCGCCGAATGGCGATTTCTTCGTCGCCGACGGGTACGTAAATTCGCGCGTAGTGAAGTTCAACAAAGACGGGGAGTACCTGACACACTGGGGCAAGAAGGGGACCGGCGACGGCGAATTCGATCTGGTACACGATGTGGCGCTCGATTCCGAAGGCCGCTTGTACGTAGCGGATCGTACCAACCAGCGCGTCCAGATCTTCGATATGAACGGCAAGTTTCTCGGGAAGTGGACCGACGTCGGCGCGCCCTGGGGACTGTACTATTTCAAGCCCCAGAATGCCTTGTATATGTGCGATGGGGTGAATAATCGCATCGTCAAACTGAGCCTGGACGGTAAAATTCTGGGCGTGCTTTCATCCTACGGGAAAATTCCCGGCAAGCTGGATTTTCCGCACACCATCGCGGTGGACAGCACGGGCGCGATCTACGTCGCCGAAATCAAGAATTGGCGCGTGCAAAAATTTGTTCCGAAATAACCGCGCCGACGGATGAGACGCATTTATCTGTTTGCGACCCTCGCCGCCGCCCTGCTGCTGCGCTTGCCTGGAATCGATTGGGGCCTGCCGCCAGCGACACCGGAGGTAGTCGCATCCGACTTTCGCAGCTCCTATGCCTTCGATGAAGACGACGTCTTGAGCGGCGCGGCCAAGGGCAGCGTGGGGCGCTTGGACTTCGATCCGCACGAATATCACTGGGGGACCCTGCATTTCGAGCTGGTGCTGCTGGCGTTGGATGGCGCCCAGGCTGCCGGATTTTTCGGAACGCCCTGGCGGCAGGCGTACTACGGCCTGATGGATGACGGCTTCGTGCGGGTCTACGTGGTAGGCCGTCTGGTGGCTGTAGCGGCTGCGCTGTTAACGGCGTGGCTGCTGTTTCAATTCCCGGGCGTTTGGGCGGGCCCGTTCGCCGCCATGCTGGTTGCCGTGTCGCCATCCCACATGCTGCAATCCGATCAAGTGCGCGTCGATGCCACCATGACCGCCATGCTGGTGCTCACGCTGCTGGTAGGGATACGTGTGCAGAACAAAACGGGCGCGGTTCCATTCCTGTTGCTGGGCATCGCCGGAGGTTTGGCGATTGCCGGAAAATACTCGGCGGTATCCGGTGTTGGCGCGATCCTGCTTGCCGCGCTTTGGTTGCGGGGATTCCCCTGGCGTGGAATTCTGACGGCAGCAGTGGGAGTGCTGCTCGGTTTCATCGCGGGGGCGCCGTACATTTTGGTGAAGCCGCGGGCGTTCTACTCGGAAGTTAATAAATACGCCACCATGACCGCTCATGTCCCGGCTGGGTTTGCGATTCCAATAGTGAAGTTGATGGAGATGCATGCCGTAAATCTGGTCCGCTTCTCAATTGGACTGGTAGCCTTTCTGCTGGCTGGCGCAGGCATCGTATATATGTTGCGCCGCCGATCGCCGGCGGACTGGATGATTCTGGCGGCGACTTTCGGATACGCGTTCATTCTTCCGCCGCTGCGCTGGCCGCTGATCCGCTATGAGATTCCGCTGGTCGCGCTGCTGGGTCTGTGCGCCGGCGTGGCACTGGACCGGCTGCCGAAGCACTGGCGATACGGACTGACATTGGCGGCGCTGATCATGCCCCTGGGTGGAACCATCGCGCAGATTTATTACATGCGTTCGCCGCATCCGGCTAACTTGATGCTGCAACGCATTCTCGAAGTGGTGCCGCCGGGGAAGGCGATCTCGAGATTAATGCGCGAGGCGCCGCCGCTCGATCTGAAAATCTATCCGCTAGGTCCAAACATTCTGTTGGCGGATCTTACCAAAGACCCGCCGCCGTGGGCGCTGACTACCGACCTGGTGGACGAACCGTATCGGCCGGACACGATCGCGCTGCTCGAATCCAGCTACGACCGGGTCGCGAACTTCGAGAGCCGCCGCATTCTGGCGTGGACCACATTCGGCGAAGCCAATGCTCCGCATGACTGGAAGTATACGCACATGAGCTTCACGTTGTACCGCCGGAAGTCGCCATGAAGGCACTGGCAATCTTCGTGATCGGGTTCGCGCTGGGGGCATCCATCATCCTGACCAACCCGATTATCTTCGGCGGCGACACACTTTTGAGGCTTATGCATCGGGACCGTCTGGTGATGGGCCACCAACTGCCGATGCTACAGGTGTTGATCGCGGTCGTCTCGAAGATTTCCACCAACCCAGTGCTGGTGCGATACATGGACGCGGCGATCGGGGGGATCGCGGGCGTAGCATTTTTCTGGATGATCCAGGATCTGTTCGGCGAAAAGTGGGCGTTTCCGGCGGCGCTGCTGTTCGTCAGCAATCCGTTTTTCCTCGCGCTGTCCACGGTGCCGTTTCAGGAAATGCTAATGCTGGCAGGTCTGCTGCTGGCATTCCATTTTTTCTACACGGAAAAATGGCCGGCGTCGAGCCTCGCACTCGCGGCGGCGTGTCTGACGCGCTACGAAGCTTGGGCGGCGTGTCCGGTGCTGGCGCTGGCTTACATCTGGCGTCGAGATCGAAGCCCGATGGGGTGGCTGAAGGCCGCAGTGCTCTTTGGATGGACACCAGCGGTCTGGATCGTAGCCAATCACGGTCTTAGTTCACGCGGACATTTCGTGATCGAGTCATCGCTCACGTTCGGGCGATTGCAGCGGTATGTTTATCTCGGCTGGATCGCGGTCAAGAACACACAGATTCCAGTGCTGCTGCTGGCGATGGCTGGAGTTTGGCGGCTCCACAGGGATCGGGTTTTGATGGACTGGCGGCTGTTTGTGCAGATCGGGTTCGTGGCACTCTTTCTGATATCGATTCCCTTCTCCGCACACGGCGTGCTGCCAGACCCCGAGCGGTACGTCACGGCGCGTGAAGCCGCGATTCCGATTTACTTCGTGATTTTCATGTCGGTTCTTGGCTTGACGAAATGGCCGCGCTGGACGTGGGCTATCGTGGCCGTGAGTGTAGTTCTGGGCGCTATCGGCGGCCACCTGTATGTTTGGCGGGAGACTTCGAAGCCCGACGTTCAGCTCAGTTATCGCGTGGCGACATATCTCGACGGCAAAATGATTGCTGGAGAGCGGGCACTGATTCTTTCGAAACCGATCACTGAAGACATGTTGCAAAGCTACCTGATGAAGGCGCGGCAAACCGGCGGCGAAGAAGGCTTGCGGCAGGCCCGGCTGGAGCTTCAACAGGCGGACATGAGAGGAACCGATTATCAACGGCTGGTGGTACACTCGCAGCTCGGCCGAGAACGCTTGCTGGCGCCACCGGCAATGTGCGGCGAGTGGGAGGCGGTTTGGAGCGATTATCCCGAGGCGGCGCGCGAGTTGGCCGGAGCGCAGCCGGTGGATGTTTTGCGATCGGGGCCGCTGTCGGTAACCATCCTGCGGCGGAAGTGTGAATAGTTTGGAAGTTCGCTATTCTCTCTAGTGTGCTGTCCCAGCTAATTGTTAACATTCTCGATCCGCCCGTGGGGCAGCCTATTCAGGCTGCAGGCCCGCTTTCCAGCGGGTCTCTAGAGTTTGGACATTCTTATGTGGGGCAGGATGGCATCCTGCGACGGATTGGTAATCCGCCTGGTGGTGGATCCGGAATTACTTACGGGCCGATTGCCAATCGGCCGCAGGTTACCAACCTGCCCCACAATTACCATGCCAGGTTGAACAAAATCACAAAATGGTCGCGGCGCAGCATGAAAAGTGTAGAAGGTCCAGACTCAAGAGACCGGCTTTCCAGCGGGTCTAGCCGGCTGAAAGCCGGCTGCCGGCAGGATTACCCGCCCCACAATTGATGGAAACCACAGTCCTCCACTGGGTTGCGACCTACGGATATTTCGCGATCTTTTCGTTGCTGGTTCTAGGTATCGTCGGCCTGCCGGTGCCAGATGAATTTTTGCTTACCAGTTGCGGCTTCCTGGTCTATCAGGGACACCTGCAATTGGTTCCGACGGTTGCCAGTGCGCTGGCGGGTAGCGCTTGCGGAATCACCTGCAGCTACATCATCGGCAGAACTATTGGCTGGAAATTTCTGCATTCGCGCGCCGGAAAGTTTCTGCACATCAAGGAGAAGCACATTCAGCGCGTGCACGCGTGGTTCGACAGGATCGGCCACTGGGCGCTAATGGTGGGCTACTTCATTCCCGGCGTGCGTCACTTCACGGCTGTTGTCGCGGGAACGACGAAGGTGGAATATCGCAGCTTCGCCCTGTTCGCGTATTCAGGCGCGGTGCTGTGGGTGTCCATATTTGTGTTCATCGGTTATCATTTTGGCAGCCGCTGGCCGGAAATTCTGGGGGCCGTGGAACACCATTTGAAACTGGCGTCCGCCGTACTCGCCGCGCTCGCGCTGGCATATCTTTTATATCGGTACTTCAGCAAGAGGCGCAGGGCGGCGAAGTAAGTGTTCAATCCAACTTTGACGAATTCCACATGAGCCGCGAAATTCGCCATCGTTGCCGCTCACGCCGCAGGATCATCACAAACTTATGATCGATCGCGCGCGCGGGCTCATTGGGGCTGCTCGGAAACAGCCCGGAGGTAGTCCCCCGAACGAACGCCCAGTCCCCGCGGACGAGGACTTCCTCGATACGCTGGTCCAGCTTTGGGACGGCTTTCGCGTACAGTCCACGGTACCGTTCTCGAATCGCGGATTGACCCGGGACCGGAGGCAAACCCGGCGGAAGCAAAATCGCATCGTTGGTATAGAGCGACACGGCTCCTTCCAAATCGCGGTTATTATCCGCGGCGATGATGGACTTTATTGTCTGGCGGATCGCTATTTCATCCGGGGATGAAGCCGGCGCTGAAAGCGCTATGAAGACAACGGAGAGCCCGAAGGTCACTTCATGAGCATAACGTAGCTTGGATAATGGTCTCGGGCAGGCCGCCAAGCTATAGCATTTCTCCCAATTTTGTGGCATGCTTCCGTAAACGGGGTAAAACCATGAAAACCATGTTGCGATTTTTGTTGGTTTGTTCGGCGGCACTGGCTGGCGCTTTCGCGCAGACGGTGGGCGCCAGCCTGCAAGGCGCCGTATACGATCCTTCGGGGGCCGTTGTGCCCCAGGCTGAGATTACTATCCGCAATGTCGACACCGGAGCAGTTCGCACACTAGTGACGGACGAGGGCGGGCGTTGGCGCGAGCCGGTTCTGCTGCCCGGCGACTACGAACTGCGGGTAGCGGCCGTTGGCTTCCAGACCATGCTGCGGAAAGGCATCCATCTGGCCGTGGGCCAGGAGGCAGTGATGGATCTGCACCTGGAGCTCGGACAGACAGGAACCGAAATCACGATCATCGATCACGCGGCGACCATCAATCTTACCTCCGGAGCGGTCAGCGGATTGGTAGATGAAAAGCAGATGCGCGATCTGCCGCTCAACGGGCGCTCATTCCAACAATTGGCCCTGCTGCAGCCCGGAGTGAACGCCGTTAACGCGGGCGGCAACGATCCAGTGGGCGGGCGGACTCCCAAAATCTCCATCAACGGAACGCGGCCGGAGCAGAGCAGTTTTCTGCTGGACGGAACCGACATCAACGACGTCTACAACAAAACCCCCGGGTCAGTCGGCGGAGTGCTGCTGGGAGTGGAGGCGGTATTGGAGTTCCAGGTTCTGACAAACTCCTATTCCTCCGAGTTTGGCCGTTCGGCGGGCGGAGTTATCAACGCGGTAACGCGCTCGGGCACGAATCAGGTCCATGGTTCACTCTTCGAGTTTTTGCGCAACTCCGATCTCGACGCGAAAAACTATTTCGATCAGACAACTCAGCCGATCCCGCCATTCAAACGTAACCAGTTTGGCGGAGTAATCGGCGGTCCGATTCACAAGGAGCAGACTTTTTTCTTCGGATCATTCGAGTCCTTGATCGATCGGCTGGGTATTACGGGCGTCACCTCGGTCCCGACGGTTGCCGCCAGGCAGGGACTGCTGCCCAGCGGTCCGGTGAAAGTGAGTCCGTCGATACTACCCATACTCGATACATTGTTTCCGGCGCCCAATGGGCGGGATTTGGGAGGCGGCATCGCACAATATCTATTCACCGCGCCGCAGCCAACCAACGAGTATTTCGCGCAAGGCCGTATCGATCATCGGTTCTCTTCGAATAATTCGCTATTCGGGCGTTACACCTTCGACAACGGCAACGTCGACCGGCCGCCTACCATCAAACTCCCGGGCACCAACACTAAGGAGCGCTCGCGCAATCAGTACGTGACACTGGAATACCAGCATGTCTTTTCGCCTAGCCTGCTGAACACCGTCCGGGCGGGGTTCAACCGCTCGAACCACGAATCAGTGAACGAGCGAACGCTCACGATTCCGCCGGCGCTTTCCTGGATTGCAGGCCAGCAGTTCGGATACCTGACTGTCTCGGGTATGGCGACCGAAGATTTTGGCGACTACCGCTTGCCCAGGCTGGATCGTTTGAACAACTGGCAGTTTGGCGACACGCTATTTCTCAGCCGCGGAGCGCACGGCATCAAGATTGGCTTTGATTATCAGCGAATCCAATTCAATCAAAACACCACCAGCCAGGTAGGCGGGCTCCTAACCTTCACCAATATTTCGAATTTCCTGCAAGGTATTCAGAGCCAATTCGATTTCGCACTACCCGGCGGCATTGACCCGGTGCGCGGCTACCGGCAGAGACTGTTCGCATTTTTCGTGCAAGACGATATTCGGTTGCGGCCGAACCTGACCGTGAATCTCGGGCTGCGCTATGAGTTTGTCACCGTGCCCACGGAAGTGAATGGGAAGATCTCCAATCTTCGTCATGTGACGGATCCGGCGCTGAACGTGGGCGGCCAGTGGTATTCCAATCCATCGCTCAAGAACTTCGCCCCTCGAGTGGGCTTCGCCTGGGATCCTTTCTCCAGCGGTAAAACGTCGGTTCGCGGAGGGTTCGGAATGTTCTACGACGAGATCCTGCCGAAGTATTATTTCTTCTCCGGCAGTTTGAACCCGCCGTTCACGCAACGAGCTTCGCTGGTGAGGCCGTCGTTCCCGAATCTGCTGGCGGGCTTCGATCCCAACAAGGCTCTCTATCAATTGCAAACCACCAACTACGATTTGCAAAGCCCCTACGCGCTGCAGTTCAACTTGAGTATCCAGCGGGCGCTGCCGGGCGACTGGGTGGTCAGTGCGGGCTACTCGGGATCGCGCGGTCTGCATTTGTTCCGTATTGGGGATGCGAACCTGGCGCCGTTCACGGTGGTGAACGGAATCAAGATCTATCAGTCGCAGCTCGGACGTATCAACCCGAACTTCGCGAGTATCACGCAGCGGATCACCGACGCGCAATCGTTTTACAACGCGCTGCAATTTAGCGCGCAGAAGCAGTTCTCTCACGGCCTGCGGGCGCAGATGTCCTATACGTTCTCAAGGTCTATTGACGACGCCAGCGGAATCAATTCCCAGGACTACACGGATGGCAGCCCGTACGTTCTGGACTTCTACGACCGCAAGGCGGATCGCGGGTTGTCGGCTTTCTGGGCCAAGCATGTGTTCGTGGGCAACTGGTCCTACGAACTGCCATTCGCCAAGTCAATGAAGGGCGTGGGCGGGCTGCTGTTGAAAGGCTGGCAGTTGAATAGCATCACGACGGTGCAAACCGGCCATCCTTTCGAAGTCCGGTTGGGGACGTTCAACCGCTCCGGGAATTTGAACACGGTGAACTACGCCGTGCATGAGCGGCCTGATGTCAATCCGGGATATTCGGGCAATCCGATCCTGGGCGGTCCGGCGCGCTACTGGGACATTAACGCATTCGTGCTGCAGCCCGCGGGACAGCGCGGCAACCTGGGCCGGAATACGTTGATCGGACCAGGGATCGTTAACTTCGACCTTTCGGTGGCGAAGACGTTCGCGATCGATGAGCTGCGCAAATTCGAATTTCGGGGGGAGATGTTCAACTTGCCGAATCATCCGAATTTCTCGGTGCCGAGCGGGCTGACTGCGTTTACGGGCGCCGATGCGAAGGGGAATGGAATCATTGCGCCGAACTGGGGGGTGATTTCTACTACGGTTACTACGTCGCGGCAGATTCAGTTGGGGTTGAAGTTTATCTTTTAGCTTGGGAAGGGTGTGTTACCTCCAGGAGCAATGCCGTTAAAGTGCCTCACCCTTTGGCGCTTGACCGCGAAGCTGGAACGTCTTGGGATACGAACCGTAGCCGCGGATTTTGAAGGAGCCGAAGTCCTTGTACCAATCACCGGTTGGGACTTCCGACCTCGCTTCTATCCAGAACCGATGCTGATCTTCCGGTCGCGCATTCGGTCGATTAAGTGGTGACGGACGCCTGCCGGCAGGCTCTCCCAACGCTTGATCTTCGGCATCAGTCGCCGAAAACCATGCGGCCCATCTGATCGCCCAGGCGCTTGACTTCAGCCGGGTCGGTGGCGCTGCGGAAGCGCTCGGCAAGTTCGAAGAACTCTCGCTGTTTCTGCTTTTCCGCTTCGATCCCGTTTCCAATGAGTTCTACCAACATGCGGTTGGCGCTGAGCCGACGGGTCTTTGCCATGGTGCGGACCTGCGATGCGACACTTGCCGGCAGACTGACGCTTTGTCGCACGGTCCTGTTGGCTGTCTTCATGACACCATTATGCACCAGAGTGGTGTGTCTGCATTAAGGAATGGACACCGCCGGTGGAAGGGGCGAAGAGTACCGAGAAAGCCGTTTTCGCCCGCCCAAGTACATAGGCATAGTCCCACTGCAAAGAGGCAAGGATGGCTGTTCCACGTCGATGCTATCCTCGCTGTCAGGACGATAGATGGTTTTCCGTCGCACTTTTTGGCGGTTGAGTATCGGCATTCTTCTGCTCACCACGCTGTATGCGTTCCAACGTCC
>CATPCJ010000387.1 GCA_955652915.1 uncultured Bryobacteraceae bacterium | reverse complement strand
GGTAATTCCGGATACGGTCATGCACCAGGCGTTCGGATGAGTGCGCCAGCAGGAACAGGACCTGATCGCCCGGCGACGTGGACAGCAACTTATAAACGTGCGAAGGCTTTTGCAACTTCGACGACTTGAGATCCTTTTCCAGCTTCTTGGATTTCGCTTCGAGCTTCTGCCACTGATCCACTTCTTTCTTGGACAAGCCCACTTGTTTGGTGAAAGTAGCGCGGTCCTTGGCCGCCAGACCTTCGGCCAGAAAATATATGAACAGTCCCATCGGTTCGATGTGGATGTCCACTCCGAACGGAACCATCTGCCGCGCCTTCTGAAGCTTCTGCAAACCGGCCGGGTTCAATTTGCCGCCCACCAGAACCGTCGAAAAAAGTTGCATCAGCTTTTCATCCTGCAGCAGGCGTATGACGTCGGCGCAGTTCGGTTCCTTGGCGGCGTGCCGCAGCTCTTCCAGCAGGTCCGATTGAGGGATGCGAGTTTCCAATTGAGCTTCGCGCGCGTTATCGTACTGCATCTTGGTCCGCTCCTCGATATTGAATCCGAGCCGGACTTTGAACCGCAGCAGCCGTAACAAACGGATCGGATCGTCGTACAAGGTGTAGTTGGTGACAGTGCGAAGTTCCTTGCGGTCCAGATCGCCTACGCCGTTATTTGGATCGAGCAGCAACCCGCGGGACGCCGGATTCAGCGAAAGAGCGATGGAGTTAATGGTGAAGTCGCGGCAGCGCAGATCCTCATGAATCGTGGCCGGCTTGACCGCGGGCTTGGCGCCGGGCTTCGAATATTTTTCCTGCCGCGCCATGGCAATCGTGGCATGCACCCCGCCGGGAAAGATCAACTTCGCCGCCCTGCGGTTATCGTCGGTCTCCAGCAGCTTGGCCCCGGTTTTCTTGGCCACCGTTTGAGCCAGCTTTATGGCGTTACCTTCCACCGTGAAGTCGAGCTCCAGCATTGGGAAGCCGCCCAGCATGTCGCGCATCGTTCCGCCTGTAAGGAAGATATTCAGGTTCGCGTGCGTCGCCGCGGCTTGAACTTCAGCCACTACCCGGCTCTGGTCGGAGCTGAGGTGACTCTCCAGCATAAACATGTAATCGCTCATCGATTGGCTCTCTCCAGCGTTGCAATCATTTCACTCCTTGACGATTGCCGATTCGTGATGGGTCATAACCTAGGCCCGCGGATGATGCTCGTCTACGGTCTTCCGCAGCCGGGACCGCATAACATGTGTATAAATCTGCGTGGTGGAAATGTCGGCGTGCCCCAACATAGTCTGGACACTTCTCAAGTCCGCCCCGCCTTCCAATAAATGAGTAGCGAATGTATGCCGAAGAACGTGCGGCGTCAGGTCATGGAAAATTCCGGCCTTTTTCCCATAGCCTGCCAGGAGCTTCCAAAAAGCTTGCCGGGTCATCGCTCCGCCGCGATTGGTTACGAATAAATAAGGACTCGGCCGGCCCTTCAACAACAGCGGTCGACCGCTTGCCAGATAAAGCTCGACAGCCTTCAGGGCCGCTTTTCCGACAGGGACGATGCGGTGCTTGTTGCCTTTGCCCAGCACCCGTACGACACCCATGTTGAGCTCGAGGCCGGAAACGCCTACCTTACAGAGCTCGGATACACGGAGCCCTGTTGCATATAGAAATTCGAGCATCGCGCGATCGCGCAGGCCCTGCGGTTTCGCTAGGTTGGGTGCGGCGATCAGGTTCTCGATCTGCTGTTTATTTAAGTACTTAGGAAGACTTTGCCAGTGGGTTGGGGCGGTCAGCAATAGCGTGGGATCGGTGCTGACGGCGCCCTTTTCCAGCAGGAATCTATAAAGGTTGCGAATGGTGGTGATGTGGCGCGCGATGGAGCGGCTGTTCATGCCGGCCGCATGCAGCGAATCGATATGGCTGCGTAACGAAGCCGGATCTTCCAGGTTGCCGGCGGCACCCAAACTAACGGCAAATCTTTCCAAATCAAGGTGATAGGCTTCAAGCGTGGCTTTGGCTAAGCCCTTCTCGATTCGGCAGAAGTCGAGAAACCCCGCGATGTGAGCCGATAATGATGCAACGTGGCGCATCGTGCCAATGATACAATATTCGCGAAATTGTTTGGAAGAAAAGTGCTACGGTAGGAGTGATTTGGGGGTTTCCACCAACAAGAAAGTGCTGGTTTCGCGCTTCGATCGCGAGGCATTGTCAGGTTTTGTCAATCCGCAGAGCTATCTTTCGGCCGATGGCTTGGAATTGTTGAGCCAGGAGGGGTCGGTCAGCATTGTCCCGTACCTGGAGATAAAACTCGTTTGTTTTGTTAGAGATTTCCAGCAAGGCGAGCCTCGGAAAGAGTTGCGTTTGTTCACCACTCGACCGAAAATGGACGGTTTGTGGATGCGCATGCGATTTCGAGACGGCGACATGATGG
The DNA here is from genome assembly GCA_955652915.1 of uncultured Bryobacteraceae bacterium. Classification (GTDB taxonomy): domain Bacteria; phylum Acidobacteriota; class Terriglobia; order Bryobacterales; family Bryobacteraceae; genus Palsa-89. The sequence continues at coordinate 2,402 of CATPCJ010000387.1, read as the reverse complement.
ACGGGATGCTGATGAATAATCTATTGCAACTGGACCAGTACGGTTTTTCGGTAGTGCCGCCCGATCCAGGGTTCCAGAATCAGCGAGTGTTCATTCCGAAGACGGCGTTGACGGCGATCGAGGTGCTGGGGGTGGTGGGGAGCGCTCTGAGGATGCGGAAGCCGAAGGCGGTGCCGAAGGAGCAGTTGGACATGTTTGAGAGTGGCTAGTCATGGGCGGTCCAGCACATGGCTTAACACACGCAAGGGGAAAATGACTTGCCTGTCGATTTATTGACTCGTACTCCTCGCTTTCCAGGTGTTGTCGTCCGCGGGGCTAGTAAGATATGCCTAGCTCGCTAAAGGTTCTTCGAGGCCGCTGCTCAAATATTCGAGAATCTCCTGCTCGCGCTGCTGGACTTCGAGCAGAATCGGTTCGGCAAGCCGCAAATAGTCTTGCTGGGAATGAACCTTGCGAGCCTCCAGCAGGATTCTCCTTAGGTTGGTTACGCACTGCTGTGCAAGCAGCATTTGATCGTCAGTTTGAATCACACCAACTCCAGTTCCACAATACCGCGTTTCCGAAAGCTTCTGGAGTTTTGATAGGTTTCTAGCCACATCTGTAGGACTTCCTCGCCAATGGAAGCCCGCGCCCAGAATACATCAGAAGAAGTGGGCATAGATCACCTGACAGTACTATACGCTGCCAGAACGCGCCCCGCACCATTCACCCTGCCTGCTGAATCCGGATCAGATCATTTTATTGTCGTGCGCCCCCCCCGGTCGCCCACCGTAGACACAAAGCTCACCACTGTGTTACTAATGGCGAAACGCTGGAGCCATCTCGATGGATCGCCCCAATCAAAGCCGTTACGTTGTGAAATCGCTGGTGCACGCAGCAGAAGTTCTCGGCGCATTTCGTTCCGAAGGGGAAGTTCTGCGTCTCCGCGATGTGGTTAGCCGCACCGGATACAACAAGGTGATGTGTTTCCGCCTGCTCTACACGCTGCACTTCTGCGGCTTCCTGGATAAAGTGGGCGAAAACCAGTACCGGATGATTTCCCACATGCGTCCCAACCGCCGTTACCGCATCGGCTTCGCGGGCCACGGACAGGACTCGTCTTTTTCACGCGAAGTTACCTCCAGTCTGGTGCGAGCGGCGGAACTCGCCGGCGTCGAACTGGTGGTGGTCGACAATCGCTACGATGCCAAGATCGCTCTCCGCAACGCGGATCAACTTGTTCGCGAACAGGTTGACTTGGCCATCGAGTTCCAGGCCGACGAGGCCGTAGCCCCCGCGGTCGCGGGAAAACTGATGGAAGCGAATATTTCCATGATCGCGATCGACATTCCGCATCCCGGCGCCACTTACTTTGGCGCGAATAATTACGAAGCCGGCCTGATCGGCGGACGTCATCTGGGGCGTTGGGCAAACCGGCACTGGGAAGGCGAAGTGGACGAGATCATCATGGTGGAGATCTCGAGGGCCGGCTCGATCCCGCAGTCCCGCATCCGCGGAATGCTTGCTGGAATCAACGAAATGCTGCGCCGCATGGATCAAACCCGAATCGTCCACGTGGATGGCGACGGCCAATTCAAGACAACTCTGGAATGCATCCGGAAACATTTGCGGACGTCGAAATCGAAGCGAACTTTGGTTGGAGCCGCCACCGACCCCAGCGCTCTCGGCGCCTTGCGGGCTTTCGAGGAAGCCGGCCGCGCGTCCGATTGCGCGGTGGTCGGACAAAACGGCGAACCGGATGGACGCGAAGGACTGCGCGAGCCTCGTACGCGCTTCATCGGCTCGGTCGCATATTTTCCGGAGAAGTACGGCCCAGGCGTGATCCGGCTCGCGCTGGATATTTTGGCGCGCAAACCCACGCCGCCGGCGGTCTTCATCAAGCACCAGCTCATCACCCCGGAGAATGTCGATCACGTTTATCCCAACGATACCCTGCTGGGAGTAACCCGCGGCGCCGGAATCCCTCGCTAGTGTGGTTACCGGCACCGGTACGGGGATGGAGAATACCTCTAACTTTCACGAAATCAAACCGGGCCGTGACTGTTGGCAACGGGCCTCCTCCCAGGCCGACCTTGTCCGCTGACAAGCTGAGGCTTTACGAGTGCCCCTCGCCAAAGGAGCGGATGCCAGTGAGTTTCACCGCTCCGTTTCCCTCCGGCCCATCCGATCCCATCAATTCGATCAAGATCGTCACGTTATCCTGCATGTATGAGCGCATGCTGCCGTGCGTCTGTAGTTAGGAATGGAACCGTGGGATGGCAGCGGCGGCTATAGCTTTTGAGTTCCCTCAACCTTCGCCGGATTCCGGTCGAACGTGCCCAGCGGAAGGTGCCCAGCCTTCCGGGCTGAGTGAAGCATCAGGCAATCGGAAAAACCGAGTCCTGGTTTCGCGCGGAACAGTT
>CATPCJ010000386.1 GCA_955652915.1 uncultured Bryobacteraceae bacterium | reverse complement strand
ATTATCTACTGCTCAAAGCCCAGCGCATGGCCGCCACCAAGACCGAATTCGTGGCTTTCAGGAAGGCCGCGTGAAATGGGCACTTGGTCAGATTCCTGCGGAGAGCCAGAAAGCCAAGGTCGACCAAAGGTTTCTAAATCGCAATTTTGCTGCGGTAACTACTCTCGCAGTAGGCTTGGTCGGCATCTTGCTTTCCGCAGCTCAGGTTTGGGTAGCCTACATACAAAAAGGTCGCGAATTGCTGCAAAAGGAGCACGAATCGGTTACTGTGGAGTTTGCCAAACAACGCGATCGGGATCTTCAGGAGCAAAGGGACCTACGTACTTTTATCGTCCAAAACTATTCGCACATCTTCTCCGACGATGCCTCCGAACGCGACCGGATGAAAAAGATCATGCTCACGACCTACTCTGCCGTCATCGTCAAACCGGTTTTCGACGGCCTTTTCATCATAACGTCTAAATCCTCCCAGCAGTCGACCTGGGCTCAAGGACAGGCCGAGGTGGCGGAGGCCTCGGTCGAACAGGCGATGCCAACGGTATATGTACATTACCGGCGCGCGCGTGATGCGCAAGTAGTAGATGAAATCATGAAAAGCGTCAAGGGGGCTGGCTACCGCGTACAAGGGAAGCAACTCGTGGTTCAGGCAACGCAAGGTGACGTCCGTTATTACCGGTCGAACGAAGCAGACCAAGCCGGCGCGCTCGCTAATCTTGTCGCAGCGAAATTGAAAGCGGTTGGTTGGAATCAAACCATGACACCGATATATATCGGGCGCACCTTCCCCAACGGCCCAGCGGGAGTGTTCGAAGTGTGGATTCCGGAAGGACCAAACTAACGCCATTCGCCGAACGCGGCGCTTCCCCAAAGAGAAGTGTCGTGGGAGCGCGTTAACTGGAATAATTGAACGGTCGGGGGCCCTGATAAGTATGGCTAAACGTTCCAATTTGGCAAAGGACAACTCTTGTCCGGCAACTATTCTCTCCATCGTTGCCAACCCCGACGATTTGCCAACTCCATCGCCGTCAGATTAAGATGGTTCTGGCGCCGCGAGGGGCGCCACTGCCTGAGAAAGAGGACCTCACCCTCGCTTGATCCCATCGCAATGTTGTTCGCAGGGATTCCGGATTTCTTGCCGTCGTTTCGGGCCAACGGCAAAAACGAACTCCAGGAGAATCACGTGCGAACTGATGCACCTCGAACTTTGTCGCTCAATCTGGAAGAATACCGGATTCGAGCCAGCCGTTTACTCAAAGAACTGCGTGGGGCCGATTTGGCGATCGCGCTCCACGCGGCAAATCGTTTTTGCATGCTGCCGGGTTTTGCGGACAAAGCTCCCGGCGACATTCTTAACAATCGCGATCAATTGAAGCGCAAGCATGCCTTGACGGTTATTGCGAGAGAGGCCGGTTTCAACGACTGGCCCGAGCTCAAAACCTCGATGTCCCCGAACGTCGATATTGAATTCGATACAACGCGGCTGTTCCAGCGGACCGCGACCTTTTTGAATCTCTGGTATCGCACCTATGATGAGGCGCGCGAGGTGTTGACCACTGATCCGAGGCGCTATCTATTTCCATACCGCCATCAGTTTGTGGTCTGCGAAGGACAATTGTTGGAGGACCAGGGAATCGATATCGCCGATCCCGACTGGGAGCGCATCGGCCGGGATTGGGTCCATCCGCTGGATAGGAAGGCTCTCGCAAGATTGGCCGTCCGCCTTCGCCGCGCAGTGAAATGAGCGCGGGGTCGGCGTGGCAGTTATTTCTTAGGCCACACCGGGATCGCCAATTCGATCCGCCACGCAGGACCGCCCTCAAAAAGCGTGCCCTCCGATTTGATGAAACCGGGAGCCTCTCCGCCGATAATCCAAACGTGATGGTCGGGAGGCTGTTTGCCCACGATGGGAGAGACCACTCCGGCGACCCCACCGATTTCGACCTTGATAACGTAGTGCGTCGCTTCGCGCGTCAAGCCACCCACCGAGAACCGTTCCTTGCCCTCGCTCGTTATCTTCAGTTTCACTAACCGTGGTTTCGGCGTGGTTGCGAGCAAGGAAACTTTAGCCGGGAGTGCATCGGGTTCGAAGTTCTTGAGCAGCGTCAACGATATTCCGTTCGCAAGATCCAACGGCAGCTCCATCCGCTCGGTTTCAACTTTCTCTTTGCCGTCCTTCTCCGTATAGCGTACGGTCACTTGACCGCTTGGCCGATCGATGGAAACATCCAACATCCGTGGAAAGGTAGGGCCTTTCTGTAGGAGATGGTACTTGAAAAGTTGGAACGTACTACGCTGCGAATAGACGGCTGTCTCGTCGTGAACCGATCCGTCCTTAAAATGGAAAACCAGGCGGTTCGTCAATCGGCCGCCGCGAGGTGATTGCGTGGTCTCCCCGGTTGCCAGGGTCTGACCTTCCAGCGTGCGCAGGACGAGGAAGCCGTGAACAACCCCTTCCGTATGCCGCACCGTTACTGGGTCAGCCGGAAGTTTATGCGGTCGAAATAGGACGGCATATATTATCAAGACAGCGAACGCCCTTACTCGGAAGAGCCACAACATAGCTTCATTTTACTGTGGTGGGCGACAATAGTAGATGGAATGAAACGGTCCGGATTCGCCGACCTCCCGCTCCATGGTGGACACGTGCCTGCCTGGCTCGCCGGCCGAATGACGAAGCTCGGTACGGCTATTGTCGAAAACATCTTGCTGCATTACGGGCGCTCCGAATTGCTTACGCGCTTGAGCGATCCGTACTGGTTCCAGGCGCTAGGCTGCGTGATGGGCATGGACTGGCACTCGTCGGGCATCACCACTTCGGTCATGGGCGCACTCAAGCGCGGATTGAATCATCGAGGTCACGAGCTTGGCCTTTACATCTGTGGCGGCAGAGGCAAGCACTCGCGGAAAACGCCGGACGAGCTTCGATCGTTCGCGGCCAACTTGCATCTCGAAGGCGAATCGCTGGTGCGCACCAGCCGACTTACGGCCCGCATCGATAACAATGCGGTGGCGGACGGCTTTCAGCTTTACCTGCACAACTTTATCGTCAGCACCGGCGGCGAATGGGTGGTGATCCAGCAGGGCATGAACGGCGATGCCGGCATCGCGCGCCGTTATCATTGGCATTCGGCCACGGTTCGCGATTTCACGTCGGCTCCACACACTGCCATCGTCGGCGCCCATCAGGGCGTCATCATGAACCTGGTGGACGCCGATGCTAAGCCCGCGCAGGATGCCCTGCTCGCAATTGTGCGCGAACATCCCGAAGCCACACTGCGTGAAATCCAAAAGCTGGAGATGCCTGCGCACCATGACGTTCGCGTGGAAAATGTCGATCTAAAGCGTTTGGGCGCCGTGCTGGCAGTGGCCTATGAGCGTGAGTTCCGCGATTTCGCTTCTCTTCTACTGCTGGAAAAGTTGGGGCCGCGCACGCTGCAGTCTCTTGCGCTCATTGCCGAAGTTGTCCACGGCGCGCCCAGCCGCTTTTCCGATCCTGCGCGATTCTCATTCGCATTGGGAGGAAAGGATCGCCATCCATTTCCAGTACCGCTGAAAACGTACGACGAATCCATCGCAGTGCTTCGCCGCGGGCTGGACCAGGCAAAGCTGGGCGACATCGACAAGATCGAAGGTTTCAAACGGCTGGACCGGTTCGTGCGAGCGATTGAGGAGCATTGCCAGCCCATCGCCGATTTCCCGGCGATCGTGGCGCACGAACATGCAATCTCGGCTTCGCTGGATGGTAGAAGCGTCTTCGATGACCGAAAGAAACCGCGTCAGAAACAGATGTCTTTGTTTTAGCGATCGGGCCACGCGAGTTCCACTCCCCTGGCGGAGATCTTCGTCTGAAAATCCACCAGCATCTTTTTTGTGTTGCGGATTTTTCGCGGGGGAACCCTCCGCTGAATCGCTTCGGCCGCCAGGTAGCCCGCCGCTTCCCCGATGTTCCATTCCACCGGATGCAACCGGTAGCAGCCGTTGGTGAGGTGCGTGACGCCGATGTTTTTCGCCGCCGGAATCAGGTTCTCCACGCGCTTTGGAATCAGCGCGCCTAGTGGAATCTCAAAAGGAAGCGAGGCGATATCGATGTAATTATCCCCGCCGGTGGACGGATGCAGGTCAATTCGGTAGCTGCCGATTCCAACCGAATCGGCAAAGTGTTCGGCACGAACTTTCTCTCGCGGCTGGCCGGTAACGGCCATGCGTGCATCCAGGCCGACGTGCTGCTCCAGAACGGTGAATTCGGACTGGATCCGGCGGGACTCGCGTATATAGGGATACTTGGCCAAGCCGTCTTTCGTGCCCATCACGTCCGGACGAAGCCGCAATCCGGGCCAGCCCTGGCCGCCGTCGGGGCGGGGAACTTCGGTCTGAAGCCAGTAAAACAAAGATAAACTCAATTGTTTGGCCTGCTCCAAGTTGCGATTGGCTTCCTGGGGATTCACGCCGCCGATGTTGCCCAGCCAGTAGTCGTTCTGGGGCCAGTTCACCACGCAAATATCGCTCGCGTAACTACCGGCTACGAAATTCTTGCGATCCAGGACGCGGCGATAAGTCCAAAGACAGCGGGCGCTCGATCTGCCGTCGCAGGCCGGATCGAAGGTGAAGGGGCGCGGTTTCAACGTGGCTGGTTCCACTGACGTCAGGCTGAAGAGTTTTCCAAGCCAGGCGGGATGGAGGTCCGGCACGTAGTTCTTCCAGAAACCGTACGACTCGGGCCGATCGATGGTGTGATCTTCGCCCGGATGGTAATCCATGGCGAAGCAATACGTGCAGGACTGGATGTTGGCACGTTGAGCCTGTTCCGGCGCGTGGGGCTCACCGGTTTGGCGGCGCGATTCGAATCCGGTGACGAGTTCAGTCTTGGCGAGCGGTAACAGATCGCCTTGTTCGGTGGCATCCAGGAAGTACGCGGCATGCAGAACGCGTTCAGCACCCGAGTCGAGATTTTTGAGTCGGACGCTGCGCACGAAATCGCGCGAGTGGTCGGCGGCGACAGGCTGGTGGCGAAGGAGAACTGTGAGACGTCCGCTGCTGACATATGGAGCCAGCATCGCTTCCAGAACCGATAGCGCAACTCGCGGTTCGTGTGAAATGCGGGAGACCCAACTGTTCCCAGGATTGAGATTAGGCAACGCGCGGGCGGCATCGGTGAGCGGGTAGTTGCTCCGGTAGTGATCGCGAACGGCGTTTCTGTATTCGCGATAGAGCCGAGTGCATCCGTGGGTCTCGATCCACTGGTGTTCGTCGGGAGGCACGCCCTGGGCCGTCAGTTGGCCCCCAATCCAATCGGTCTCTTCGGTCAGGATCACGCGCGATCCATCGCGCAGTGCGGCCAAAGCCGCCGCGCAGCCACCCACGCCGCCGCCGATTACGGCAATGTCGCACGCTAATTCCTTCGCGCCCGCGAGAGCGGCGGGTAGTGCCAGCAAAGTTGCGCAGAACGTTCGGCGATGCATGGAGCTTCGCTACAATTCTATTGAAACCCCCACCTATTGACATTCTATATGAGTTACATATAGTATTTCTATACGAGAGCCATGCCATTCCTGAGCCGCCTTGCCAGTCTTCGGCGCAATCTTTTCACCCGGCCGCGCGTCGAGCGGGATCTCGACGACGAGCTGCGCGCTTATCTGGACCAGTTAACCGGGGAGAAGCGCCGGGCCGGCATGGATGAGGTGGAAGCGCGGCGAGCCGCCCGCATCGAGTTGGGCGGCATGCAACAAGTCAAAGAAGAAGTGAGACAGGTGAGGACGGGTCAAATGTTCGAAGAGTTTTTGCGCGATCTTCGCTACGGATGTCGTACGCTTTGCAAGAACCCCGCCTTCACCGTCGTCGCCGTGCTGGCACTGGCGCTGGGCATCGGCGCGAATACCGCGATGTTCAGCGTGGCGTACGGCATTCTGTTACGGCCCTTGCCTTATCACGATGCCGATCGAGTGGCCGTTGTTTACATGCGCTACTTTCCTCGGGACTTTGCCTTTGGAACTCTGTCCATTCGCGATTACCTCATGTGGAAAGAGAACAATCGCGCGTTTGAGGATCCATCGCTCTTCAGGAGCATGCGCATGGACATCGGTGGACAGGAAGGCGTGCCCGAACAGGTGCAGGGCGCATCTGTGACGGAGGGCTTTTTCCCCACGTTCGAAGTGGCTCCGCTGTTCGGCCGGACTTTCGGGGTTGGGGAAGACAAGCCGGCCAGTGCGACGCTGGCGGTCCTTAGTGAATCGATCTGGCGAAGACGCTTTGCGGCAAGCTCCGCCGTAATCGGCCAGAGCATTCTGGTGAACGGCGGGCCAGCAACCGTGATCGGCGTGATGCCCAGAGTTTTCCAGTTCCCACGGCGTGAGACGGAAGTCTGGACCAACCTGGTGTTGAATCCGCCACCGCGGTTTGGCCCGTGGTTCTATCGTGGCGTGGCTCGCCTGAAGCCGGGTGTGACAATGCCGCAAGCGCAGGCTGAAATCAACAATATCGGACTGCGCATCATGCAGCAGAATTCCTTTTACAAGCGCCTGACGCTGCCGGTCCTCAGCCTGCGCGATGCGATGTTGGGTACCACGTTGAAGCCTGCGATTTTGGTGCTGGCCGGCGCGGTGGGTTTGGTGCTGCTGATCGCCGTGGTCAACGTAGCGAATCTGATGCTGGCGCGCGCCACCGTTCGCGAGCGGGAGATGGCGTTGCGTCTTAGCCTGGGCGCGCGCCGCGGACGTCTGGTGCGGCAGTTACTAACTGAGAGTGTGCTGCTAGCAATCATGGGCGGCACAGCGGGATTGGCGCTGGCTTGGGGTGGCATTGAACTGATCCGCGCCTGGAATCCCGGCAACCTGCCGTTCATCGATTCGGTCCGGCTGGATTGGGGCGCGCTTACCTTCATGGCGTTCGTCTCCATGCTGACGGGAATTCTTTTCGGCCTGGGACCGGCGCTCGAAAGCGCGCGTGCGGATTTGAACTCGACGCTCAAGGAAGGCGGCCGCGGCGGTGGTGGCGGCAGAGCTCGCGGACGTACTCGGGCCGTGCTGGTGATTTCGGAGATCGCAGTTTCGCTAACACTTCTTGTGGGCGCGGGATTGCTCCTCCGCAGCTTCGCCAATCTGCAGCGCGTGACCGGCGGATTTTCGACGCCACCAGGGAACATCCTCACGATGCTGATTTCGCCCGGCAACCGGAAATACAATGACGCCCGTGTGGGCCTGGCCTTTTACGAGGAAGTGCTGCGCCGCGTGCGCGCTGTGCCGGGAGTGGAGATGGCCGCCGTAACGGATTCGCTGCCACCGGACCGGCAGGGCGACGCCGACTCCTTTGCAATTGAGGGCCAACCCATATCGCCGGGAGAAATAAACCCTATCGTTTCGGCCCCCACCGTGGGCCCGGACTTTTTTCGAGTGCTTCGCATTCCGCTGGTCAAGGGCCGGTACTTCACGGACCACGATAATCAGGACTCCAAGCCGGTGGCGATCGTCAGCGAGGGCTTTGTACGCCGCTTCTTGCCCAATCAGGAACCTCTGGGCAAGCGCATCAGGCAGTATGAAAAATGGATGGAGATCGTGGGGATAGTCGGCAATGTGAAATATCTGGGGTTGACCGTCGACACGGACCCCGCGTACTACAAGCCGTTCAGTCAAGAATATGGTCCGCGAGTGTTCCTGACGGTGTCCTCGCCGGGCGACGCGTCCGGCCTCGCTACGGCGTTGCGCCGGGAAATTCAAGCCGTTGACTCGGACGTAACTTTGGCGCAGGTGCTCACGATGGAGCAGTCCCTTGCGCTATCGGTCTCGCAGCCGCGCTTCAACACCATGTTGCTGGCGTTGTTCGCGGGAATCGCGCTGCTGCTGGCCGCAGTGGGAATCTACGGGTTAATCGCCTACTCGGTGGCGCAGCGCACGCATGAGATCGGAGTGCGCATGGCGCTGGGTGCGGCGCGGGCGGACGTGGTGCGGATGGTGGTGCGTCAAGGCGCATCGCTTGCGGCCATCGGAATCGCGGTCGGACTTGCCGGAGCTTTCCTGCTGACGGGCTTGCTGAAGACGATGCTATTCGGTATCGGCGTTACGGACTTTATGACGTTTGCGGCGGCGCCTTTGGGGATGCTGCTCGTTGTTCTGTTGGCCACGTTCGTTCCAGCGCTTCGTGCGACCCGCATTTCGCCGGTCGTGGCGCTCAGGTACGAATGAAATAGGCCGTTCAGGGCAATACCGAACTTTCTCCTTCCAGCCGATGGGTGTCTAGATGCGAATGGTGCTGACAGTCGTAACGGGTGTTGCTTTGTCGACCGGCGCGATGGCCCAGTCCCAGGAAATCGCGACTGCAGCCATGAAGGCATCGGTGGAAAAGCAGCGTGTTTCTATATTGGTACAGGTGAATTCGATCCTCGGCAAAGCTGCGGGGCCGGTGGGTTCGTTTTTTACAACACCTTGGGTTGAAGCTTCACACGTGAGCAACGTTGCGCCACCGGCTTGCGACCCTATGGGCACGCCGGAATTGGATCAACTGATCGAGCAGAATTCAAGAGCCTCCGGCGTGAAACCCGAGATGATCCGGGCGGTGATCGCTCAGGAATCCGCTAACCGGCCGTGCGCGGTGTCTCCCAAAGGCGCACAAGGTTTGATGCAGCTCATGCCGGCAACCGCGGAACAATTCGGTGTAAGCGATCCGTTCGACCCCAAGCAAAACGTCGAGGCTGGCGTCAAGCTACTGAAGCAGTTGCTGGAAAAGTATGCGGGAGACGTCAGTTTGACTCTTTCCGCTTACAACGCGGGGTCTGGCAAGGTGGATCGGGCGGGCGGGGTACCGCAGATTCCAGAAACTCAGAAGTACGTGACGGACATACTTGAGAAACTGCCTAAGCCATAGCACTCCCTGACGCGGCATAGCCGGAACCAAACAGGACGCTTCGCTCGCACGTTTGGCGTAGCGCGGCCTCTCAGGCTGCTGCATCGAGATTCGTCTCGATGCTCGGCGAGGAAGAGCCTCGAGACGAGTCTCGAGGCCGCCGACACGAGTGTCCGCGCTACGCACTAGAAGTCAATTTTCACGATATTAAGCGGAATCGCGTGCATGGGCACCCGCTCCCTTACAGAGTTGTGAAAAAAATCGCGCTAAGATCCACAGCGGCAAGAATGCCTGTGCCACAATTCACAGCTTCTTACAGAGGATTTTCACGTTAGATGTCGTAGTAAAGCGCGAATTCGTACGGGTGCGGGCGCAGGCGGATGGCGTCGGCTTCGTGACGGCGCTTGTAGTTGATGAAAGTTTCGATCAACTCTTCGGTGAATACATCGCCTTTCAGCAAAAATGAATGATCGTCTTCCAGGCAATCCAGCGCTTCCTCCAACGAACCTGGCATTGAGGGGACTTGCTTTATTTCTTCGGGCGAAAGATCGTAGATGTCCTTGTCCAGCGGCTCGCCCGCATCGATTTTATTCAGCACTCCATCCAGCCCGGCCATCAGCATCGCGGCGAACGCCATGTATGGATTCGAAGACGGATCGGGCGGACGGAATTCCACGCGCTTTGCCTTCGGGCTGGCGGAGTACATCGGAATGCGGACCGCGGCCGATCGGTTGCGGCGGGAATAGGCCAGGTTCACCGGGGCTTCGTAACCGGGCACCAGCCGCTTGTAGCTATTCGTCGTCGGCGCAATGATGGCGGACAAAGCGCGCGCATGCTTCAGCAGACCGCCGATGTACCACAAGGCCATCTGGCTGAGGCCCGCATACATGTCGCCGGCGAACAGCGCCTTTCCGTCCTTCCACAAACTCTGGTGCGTATGCATCCCGCTGCCGTTGTCGCCGTAAAGCGGCTTCGGCATGAACGTGACCGTTTTGCCGTACTGGTTGGCAACGTTACGGATCACGTATTTGTACAACATCATGTTGTCGGCCGACTTCACCAGCGTGTCGAAGCGTTGATCGATCTCACACTGCCCGCCGGTTGCGACTTCGTGATGATGGCACTCGATGTGGATGCCGCAACGGATCATGGTTTCCACCATTTCGGCGCGCAGATCCTGATAATGATCCGTGGGCGGAACGGGAAAATAGCCTTCTTTGTAGCGCGGGCGATAGCCCAGGTTATTTTCCTCGCGGCCGGAATTCCAACGGCCTTCTTCGGCGTCGATAAAGTAGAACCCGGAATGTTGATTTTGATCGAAACGCACGTTGTCGAAGATGAAGAACTCCGCTTCGGCCCCGAAGTAGGCGGTGTCGGCCAGGCCGCTATTCTTCAGATACATTTCCGCCTTGCGCGCAATCCAGCGCGGATCGCGCTCGTAATGCTGGCGCGTGATGGGGTCGATCACATCGCTGGCCATTACCAAAGTCCGGATTTCTCCGAAGGGGTCGATAAAGGCCGTGCCCGCATCGGGAACGAGAAGCATGTCGCTCTCATTGATCGCCGCCCAGCCGCGGATGCTGGATCCATCTATGCCGAAGCCTTCCTCAAAGGAATCCGGTGTCAGTTGAGAGATCGGATATGAAACGTGTTGCGACAGGCCGGGAAGATCCGTGAAACGCAGATCGAACTGGCGGATTTCTTTTTCCTTCGCGAACGCCAGGACTTCTTTGGGATTCATCTATCCTCCAAACGCGGGAGTGGCGGAACGACTGGGTTAGCATAGCACACGGGCGCCGTTACGCTGCGTAAT
>CATPCJ010000385.1 GCA_955652915.1 uncultured Bryobacteraceae bacterium | reverse complement strand
CAGCCCTTCGTGTGGAATCAGCCGGTCCCAACTCTTGCGGCTAGAGAAAACGCGCTGATTTGGGCTAGACCTCTGCTGAGCCTTCTGCCCCAACCCAACGGCGCCGATCTGGGGAACGATTTGGCGGAGTGGACAGCGGGCTTAAGCCGGCCGGCACGTTTAGACACCGGGGCCGTACGGCTGGATCACGCTTTCAGCTCACGGGTGACCGGGTTCTCCCGCTACAACGAGTCCCCATCATCGACGGAATTCGGGAGCAATCCCGTGAATAAGTTGGATCTTCGTTCCAGAAGCGTCACGTTGGGAATCAATCTTCGCGCGCGGCCGAATTTGGTTTTCGATGTACACCTGAATGCTTCGAGCGCAAGGGCAAATTCCGTTTGGCATCAGGTTGGAACGGCGGCTACGCCAGCCTGTGCATTTGAAGCAGCTACAAATTTCTTTCACGCGCCTGGCAGTTGCGATTACCTGATTCGATTGTCTATCGCGGGAGTGGGACAGATAGTCACCGGCTCTGAAGGGCTGCGGTCTCAATCGCAATATCAGATTTCTCCGGCGGGGAGCTGGAACATTGGGAAGCATGCGATTCGATTCGGTGCAGACTATCGCCGTTTGGCTCCGCTGCGGAAAGACGCTACTGGATCGCTCAGCATTCTCGCGGACACCGTAGCGGATCTCGCCAGCAGCGGTAATTTCTGGGACGCTACCGCACAGCAGCAAACCATTTCGGCGGTTCTTAAAGAGATTTCCTTGTTTGCACAAGATACTTGGCGTATAACCCCCCGGCTCACGGCAACCTATGGCCTGCGATGGGAGATAAGCCCGGCTCCTCATCCAGGCGCGGGTACTGTTTTTCTCGATCCGCTGCGGGGTTCTCCAACAACACTGCAGGCTATTTGGCCGTCGACATATGCGAATTTCGCGCCACGCTTTGGGGCCGCTTATCAGCTTACGGATCGCGGACGGACAGTGATGCGCGGTGGCATGGGTTTCTATTTCGATTCGAGCCTCAGCCTTGCCACGGACCTGGTGAATCACGGTCCCTTGAATGTTTCGCACTTTCAGAGTGGCCGGAGTTTTGTCCCGGAACAACTGACCTTTGGCTTTCCATCAAACTTGCGCCTTCCAGTTGTGAAGCAGTGGAATGTTTCTGTTGACCAAGCCTTCAGCGATCACGACGTCCTGTCGGTAGGCTACGTTGGTTCGCGGAGCGATGATCTTATCCGCCGTGAGTTGGGGGGAGCGGGTAGCACCACATTGTTATTAGTCGCGCTCTCCACCAATCACGGCTCATCGGAATACCACGCACTGCAAGCGCAGTATCGCCGGCGTCTCGCGCGTGGATTTCAAGCGCTGGCGTCGTATAGCTGGTCGCATTCCATCGACAATAGCTCAGCGGATTCGAGTCTTTTTTGGGCGGGTTCTTCGCTGACGCCGGCGCAAGATCGGGCCTCGTCGGATTTCGATGTTCGTCATTCGTTCAGCGCAGGTTTCACGTATGAAACTCAACACACGGCTCGAAAGTCCTGGTGGCGTGGCTGGGCGATCGACGGAACATTTCGCGCTCGCACCGGGTTTCCGATCAACGTGCTGGAAACCGAACAATACCAAGGCATCAGCTATGCGAATATTTTCAGGCCCGATCGTTTCGGCAGTCAGCGCCTTTGGATTTCCGATCCGTCAGCGCCCGGTGGCCGCCGCATCAATCGCGGTGCATTTCAAAAAGCCCCCAACAGCGCGTTGGGGATTCCGGGGCAGGGTAACTTAGGAAGAAACGCTCTTTACGGTTTTGGAATGTCGCAACTCGACCTGGCTTTGCGCCGCGAATTATTCGTGGAGGAAAAGCGCTCGCTGCAGTTTCGTATTGAGGCGTTCAATGCCTTGAACCACGCCAATTTTGCCGACCCGATCAGCTTCCTCTCCAGCCCGCTGTTCGGCCAATCCGCGTCCATGCTCAATCTGATGCTCGGGACCGGCAGCCCCAGCAGCGGATTGGCTCCGATTTACCAGGCCGGTGGCGCAAGATCGGCGCGGATCGTAGTCAGGTTCAAGTTTTAGCAGGATGCTGAAAAACTTCTAGTGACCAACTCCGTTGGCGAGGGGGATGCCTCTTGCCAGCGGTCGTGGTCTACATTCCGGAAGTGCATCGCTTTAAGATCCACACAGGCAAGAATGCCTGTGCCACAATCTACCTTGTGTTATTCTCCACCTGTATGAAAACCATCGCGGCCTTTTTCGCAACAGTCCTGCTGCTATCCGCTCAGTCCGACTTCAATTCGCTCAAGGAGCTTAAGTATCGGAGCATTGGCCCCTTTCGCGGCGGCCGCGCTGACGCTGTTGCGGGCGTCACTTCGCAGCCGAATGTCTATTATTTCGGCGGCACCGGTGGCGGCGTATTCAAAACAACAGATGGAGGCTCGAGCTGGTTGCCCGTTACCGACGGTCAGATCAAAACCGGATCGGTGGGTGCGATTGCCGTTTCGGAATCCGACCCGAACATCGTCTACGTGGGCATGGGCGAGCCCGATATCCGAGGCAATGCATCCCATGGCGATGGTGTTTACAAGTCCACCGATGCGGGGAAGACCTGGAAGCGTGTTGGTCTTGAGGACACGTATCACATCGGGGCGGTTCGCATTCATCCTAAGAATCCCGACATCGTTTACGTCGCCGCGCTCGGCCATCTCTGGGGGTCGAACGAGCAGCGAGGGGTGTATCGCACCAACGATGGCGGCAAGACGTGGAAGCAAATCTACACGCGCGGTCCGAAAGCGGGCGCAATCGATTTGATTCTGGATCCAACTAACGCGAACGCGATCTACGCAGCTTTCTGGGACGTGCATCGCACTCCGTGGGATCTGGAGAGCGGCGGCCCTGGCAGCGGACTTTTCAAATCAACCGACGGCGGCGACACCTGGACCGATCTGAGCAAGAGTCCCGGCATGCCGCAAGGAGTTCTGGGGCGAATCGGCGTCACGGTTTCGCCGGTCAATTCCGATCGAATTTGGGCGCTCGTCGAAGCAGTGGATGGCGGTGTCTTCCGGTCCGACAACGGCGGAAAGAATTGGACCAGAATCAATTCCGAGCGCAAGCTGCGGCAGCGCGCCTGGTATTACTCGCGCATTTTCGCCGACCCGCAAAAAGCCGACACTGTCTACGCGCTCAACACCGGATTTTATCGATCCGACGACGGCGGTAAGACATTCAACGGCATCCCAACGCCGCACGGTGACAATCATTATCTTTGGATCGCGCCTAACGATTCTAATCGCATGATCGAATGCAACGACGGAGGCGCCAACGTTTCCACCAACGGCGGCCGAACCTGGACAACTCAGGATCAACAGCCCACGGCCCAGTTTTACCGTGTCGCTCTCGATAACGATTTTCCATATAACGCCTATGGCGCGCAACAGGACAACAGCACGGTACGGATCGCCACTCGCGGCGATTCCGGCAGCATTGACGTTCGCGACTGGTACGACGTCGGCGGCGGAGAAAGCGGTTGGCTTGCGCCCGATCCCAAGAATTCTAGCATCGTCTACGCCGGTTCTTACGACGGGCTGCTGACTCGCTACGATCATCACAGCGGACAGCTTCGCAACGTTACTGTTTGGCCCGACAATCCGATGGGAGCCGGCGCTGAGGCAATGAAGTACCGGTTTCAGTGGAACTACCCGATCATCTTCTCGCCCAACGATCCGAACACGCTGTATTGCGCCGGCGATCATGTTTTCAAAACGACCAACGGCGGCGAGAACTGGGAAACGATCAGCGGCGATCTCACGCGCAACGACAAATCGAAGCAAGGTCCATCGGGCGGTCCGATCACCAAAGACAATACCAGCATTGAATATTACGACGTGATCTTCACCATGACGGAATCGCCGCTTCAGAAAGGATTGCTGTGGGTAGGCACGGACGACGGCCTGGTGCACGTAACGAAGGATGGCGGCAAGCACTGGGAGAACGTCACGCCGAAAGGAATGCCGGAATGGATCCAGGTGAATTCCGTCGAAGCTTCTCCATTCGATCCCGCAACGGCTTACTTCGCCGCGACCATGTACCAGTTTGACGACTTCCGTCCGTTCCTATATAAGACCACCGATTATGGAAAGACCTGGACGCAGATCAATTCCGGCATCCCGGCCAACGCTTTCACGCGCGTGATTCGCGAGGATCCAAATCATCGCAATTTGTTGATGGCCGGAACAGAAACCGGCATGTACGTTTCGTTTAACGGCGGCGCAGCGTGGATGTCGTTCCAACTCAATCTGCCGGTTGTCCCGATTACCGATTTGGCTTTTCAGAAACGCGAGAATGAACTGGTGGTCGCAACGCAGGGACGATCGTTCTGGATCTTCGACGATCTACCTCTGCTGTATCAGTTGGCCGGTGCAAGCTTGAAAGAAGATCTCAAGCTATTTCAGCCCAAAAACACGTACCGCACGCTCCGAGGCGGTTTCCGTCTTACGCCGGGAGCGGCGCAGGGGCAGAATCCGGTGGCGGGCGCCGCGATCTACTATTGGTTCAAGGAAAAACCCAAGGATGAGGTGACGATCGAGATCCTGGATAATTCCGGCAAGCTGATTCGCAAGTTTTCGAGCAAGCCGGCCGTTAGTAAAGAGCCCACCGCGGGAGGCGAAGAGGGCGACGATGGTCCGCGGCCCGCGGGCCCCGCTCGTGTTGCGGCGGAGGAAGGCTTGAACCGCTTCGTGTGGGATCTTCACTATCCCGACGCCACTACTTTTCCTGGATTGATTATGTGGGCCGGGAATGTTCGCGGCCCGGCGATCGTTCCGGGGGGTTATAAAGTGCGGCTCACGGCGAATGGAAAATCCGAGACGCAGCCGTTCGAGGTGAAAAAAGATCCTCGATTGGCGACCACTGCGGACGAGTATGCTCGCCAGTTGGAGGTGGCGCTGCAGATTCACAACAAGCTTACGCAGACCAACGAAGCGGTGGTCCAGATCCGCGATATTCGCAAGCAGCTCAATGAATACGCCGAGCGTGTGAAGGATTCCAAAGTTGTGGACGAGGCCAAGAAGCTATCCAAGGATCTGACCGCCGTGGAAGAAGCTCTTTACCAGACCAAGAATCGCGCCAGCCAGGATCCGCTGAATTTTCCCATCAAGCTGAACAACAAGCTGGCGGCGTTGGCGGGTACAGTGGAAAGCTCGGACGATGCCCCCACCGTCCAAGCGACGCAGGTTTACGAGGACCTGGCCAGCCAGGTAAACGCGCAGCTCGAGACGCTGAAGAAGCTGGTGGGCACGGACCTGGCAGCTTTTAACAAATTGGTGCATGACCGGAATGTTCCTGCGGTCGCGGTTCCTCAGCCCCGGTAGGGGATGGGGGCGGGGGACTTGGGGAGTGGGTGCACCCTCTTAAGGATGTAGGGTATTCCGCACCTGGATTCCCAATGCGCGTACCGACGCTTTTTCGGCGCCGGCGAAATCCTGCATTCTCCGGAGCACCAGTGCGTATGCTTCCAGATCCGCGGCCAGTTGCGGGCTATTTGCTCCCTGGGTCTGCTCGCGGAGTTCAATCGTCCGCCTGTAGTACTCAGTCGCTCGAGAATCGCGCTGCTGGAGGCGATACAGGTCGGCCAGGTTCCTAAGCGCGTCGGTCTCGAATGCATAGTTCGGATCCCGCGACTTCTCCGAAAGCGCAATGGCGCGCTCGAACAGAGCTTCGGCTTCGTCATATTGATGCATCGCGAATAACGCGGCGCCCAGATTGTTCAGACCGCCGATCACTTGCGGATGATTGGGAGCAAGACGCGATTCGCCGATTGCCAGCGCGCGCCTGCCATACTCGGCGGCTTCCTTATATTTGTGGCGTGAGAAATAGATCGACGCCAGATTCATGTACCCTAAGGATAGAGACGGGTGATCCGGTTCCAGAGTTTTCTCCCATAGGGAAATGGCGCGGCTCATCAACTTTCCGGCTTCCTTCAAGTTGCCTTGATCCAAATATGTCGTGGCCAGATTATTGAGGATTACGGCCACGCGGGAGTGGGAAGGGTTTAGAGCTTCTGCCAGAGCTAGCGCCCGGTGTAAGAGATCCAGCGCGTCCGCGTATTTTCCTTCACGCCGGTAAACAACGCTCAGAGCGGCCCATGTGAGCGCGGTATTGGGGTGATTCTTTCCAAGCACCTTTTCGCGGATCGCGGCGGCTCTCCGAAAACTGGTCTCGGCTTCAGTGTATCGACCTCGAGCAGTGTAAATGTCACCCAGATTATTGAGCGCCGTAGCCGTGTCCGGATGTTCTGGTCCCAGAAGTCTTTCGAGAGTCTCCAGCGACCGCAACTCGATAGCCTCCGCCTCCGAAGTACGCCCGAGAAGCTGAAGCGCGGCGCCAAGGTTTCCCTGCGCGACGGCAGCGGATGCTTCATAGCCGGACGTCTTTTCCCAAATTCGCAACGCCTGCCCGTAGGCATCCGCCGCCTCGGCGTAACGGCCTTCCGCGGCGTAAGTTGCCCCAAGATTGTGGAGGCAGATCGCCGCATCCGGGCTATCCGGAAGTGAACGGCCCAAAGCGTCCAGCGCCCGGCGATTGTATTTCTCCGCGTCGCTAAACCTGCCTTGCTCGAAGGCTCGTAGACCCTCCGCGCGTTCCGACTTCCAACTGGCGCCATCACCGCCGAAAATGGCACGCGACGTGATCAACAAAACCACTGCCGTCGCGGCACACCCAAGTATGTTTCGCATACCCAACTCCGAAGTAACAGCCGTGATCAGAGTAAGCCGTTAGGCAAGTGAAGTCTTGCCGCTAGCGAAATGCGGATGGCAAGGCGTTAACACCGTGTTAAATCATTTTCAGTGTTTTATGTGCGGTTATGGGATGACGTGTCCGTACGTGGGACGGCGATGCGCGGCGCCAAACGTAGGCAAATTATTTCCGGAACATTCTCTGAACAAATTCATCCCTGAAGCGTTTAGTCAGTTACGAAGGAGTGTAATGAAATGCGGAAACCGATCCTTGATTCATTCGATCTCTTGTCTAACTTTTTCCGGAGAGCTTCGTCCAATCTTTTGAGCGTGCGTGCATGGAGCAAGAGATGAATACCGCGAGCGTCGTATTTGAGAGATTCCCAGTTTGCCCGATAACGGACACCGGCGGGAACGTCGTGCGGAGACGCGACATTCCCGGCTTCACATTGACGGAGAGCGTTTACCCCAAGGGTCTCTTGCTGTCGATGCACTGCCATTCGAACGCCTACCTTAGTTTTATTTTGTCCGGAACCTACACGGAAAAGTACTTGGATCAGGAGTGTGTTTGTTCGGAAGGCTCCTTGAGGTTCCTGCCCGCCAACCAACATCACGAGAATGAGTTCACGACCGCGGTCCGTTGTTTATTGGTGAAGATGGAACCGTTGGTATTGGATCGCTTGGGCGACCATGCACCGGTACTATCGAATCCGGGCGAAGTACAAGGACCGGCATCCACATGGCTGGCAAACAGAATGTATCGCGAGTTCATCGCCGAAGACGACATCGCTCCGTTGGCGGTTGAGGGAGTGTTGTTGGAAATTCTGGCGCAAAGCGCGCGATCGTTCAGCGCCGCTCAAGGCATGCACGCCCCCATCTGGTTGCGGAGAGTGCGTGAGGCCCTGGAGGATTCCTATTTACTCGCGCCCAGCCTTGCCGAACTGGCCGCGATTGGGGGCGTACATCCGGTTCACCTCTCGCGCGAGTTCCGCAAGCACTACCATATGACGATCGGCGAATTGATCCGCAAGCGCCGCATCGATCGCGCCTGCGAGTTGCTCTCGAAGTCGGCCATGTCTTTGTCGGAGGTGGCATTGACGTGCGGCTTTTCCGATCAGAGTCACTTCTGCGCGATGTTTAAGAGCCATACCGGTCTCACACCGGCAAAATTCCGGGACGTGTCGGGCCAGGTCTAAGATCTCGCCGATGTGGCGCGGGCCCCTGGCCTCGCATCGAGATTCGTCTCGATGATTCCACGAACAAGCGTCGAGACGATTCTCGGCGCGGCACTGGCGACGGGCATATTCGAAACCTCTGCTTGTGAGCGGACAAGTAGGGGCGTCGAGGAGGCTCGTACCCAGTGCGCGCGCCAGAATACTTCCCTATTGACGGTCTATAGGAGTAGCGTTATACTCGCTATAGACCGTCGATAGGAGCTATGCCGGACCCCTCGGAAATTCTTCAAGGCACTCTCGACCTGCTGATTCTGCGGACCCTGGAATTGGGGCCAATGCACGGCCTGGGCGTATCCGACCGCATCAAGCAGATTACTCGTGGGGTCTTCGTGGTCAAGGCGGGCTCGTTGTTTCCCGCTTTACACCGCCTGGAACAGAGCGACTGGATTCAGGGCGAATGGGGCGAGAGCGAGAACCGCCGTAAGGCCAAATATTACGCCCTCACCCGCACCGGCCGGGCTCAACTGGAGAAAGAAAAGCGCAACTGGACGAGGCAGTTCAGCGCGGTGAACCGGTTGCTTGAATCGGAATCGTGAACCATGTCCTTGACCGGGCGGGCGAGAAACGTTTTCCGTTTGATGTTCCGCAAGCAGAACATCGAGGAGGATCTGGAAGCGGAACTACGGTCCTTTCTCGCCATGCTGACGGACCGTCACTTGGATCGCGGTTTGCCGCTGGAGGAGGCCCAACGGGCCGCGCGGCTGGAGTTGGAAGGATTGGAGCAGGTAAAAGAACAAGTAAGGGAGGTTCGTGTGGGAGCGACCTTCGAATCCTGGTTGCAGGACATTCGGTACGCGGTGCGATCGCTTGGAAAAAGTCCGGGATTCACAGCGGTTGCAGTATTGACGTTGGCGCTCGGGCTGGGTGTGAACACGGCGATTTTCAGCGTGTTTTATGCCGTGCTGCTGCGGCCCCTTCCCTACAATCACCCGGAGCAGTTGGCACTGGTTTGGACGAAGCTTGAAAAGACGGCAGCGCCCAGGGCGCCGATGTCCGGGCCATTGCTAAATGAACTGCATCACCGTCTTCGTCTCTTCCAGGATGTCGCGGGGATCTGGGTAGGTAACGGTACCTTCACTGGCGACGGGACTCCCGAGCAGGTGAAAGTCGCGTTCGTTACTGAGAACTTTCCCGCGCTACTAGGAATTCGGCCGGCGTTAGGACGTGTATTTAGAGCGGACGAAGCATCTGCGAATCGAACCGTAATGCTGCTGAGCTACGGCGTATGGCAGCGGCGCTTCGGTGGAGATCCAACAATCGCCGGCACGCGAATTACATTCGCCGGGGCCGCCGCAACGGTAGTGGGTGTCTTACCGCGCGACTTTCAATTGTATTTCCCGGCGGACTCCAATGTTCCTTCCGAAGTTAGCGCATTGATGCCGTTCCAGAACGACATCTATAAGGGTCCGGCAGACCTTCATTTTCTCCGAGTGTTGGGACGGTTGAAGCCCGCGGTGTCTGCCGCGCAGGCGCAAGAAGATCTCAATTCGGTAGCGGGGCAGGTCCGGCAAACCTATACTGAATTCGCCGCGGAGAATCTGAAATTCACACTCGCACCGTTGCATGCCGACGCAGTGCGCGACGTGCGGCCGGCTCTGATAGCCTTATTTACCGGAGCCGGATTCGTCCTACTGATTAGTTGTGTGAACGTCGCCAACCTCTTGCTAGCTCGAGCTGGCGATCGCCGAAAAGAAATAGCGGTACGTTCAGCCATGGGCGCCTCGCAAGGACGGATTCTGCGTCAGTTGCTGATCGAAGGACTGGTGCTGTGTACCGTCGCGAGCGCCGCTGGTGTTGCGTTGGGATGGATCGGACTACATGGGCTGCTGGGCATTCGTCCAGACTATCTTGCCAGAATGCCCGACGTTGGTTTGAACTGGCCGGTGCTGCTCTTCATCGGCGCAATCTCTTTGGGTGCGGTGCTGCTCTTTGGTTTAGCGCCCAGCGTGGTGACGGCGAAAACCGATTTGAACGATACGTTGCGCGAGGCCGGACGTACCTCGCGGGCTCCTGTCACGCGCGGCGTGCGATCCACGCTCATTGCGGGTGAAGTGATGCTCGGATTTGTTCTGACGATCGGCGCGGGTCTCATGATTCGTACGCTGGCGAAGATTCACGACGTCCGGCCTGGATTCGAAGCGCGGAATGTGTTGACCTTCGAAGTCGATATTTCCGGTTATCGTCGCGCTGCCAGAATCAACTTCGCCAAAGAATGGGAAGCCAAAGTCGCATCGCTTCCCGGTGTGGATGCGGTAGGCGCGGTGTCGCATCTCCCCCTGGACGACTATCCAAATTGGTACAGTCCTTACCGTCCGGAAGGCATGACGGGGGACCAGGCCGCGGGACTGATCGCCGATTATCGCGCCACCACTCCAGGCTATTTCCGCGCGATGGATACCAAACTTCTCAGTGGACGCTTTTTCGATGAACAGGATCGTGCGAACGGACGGCAAGTTGTATTGGTGGACGACATGCTGGCGCGCTCCGCGTGGCCGGGGCAGAGCGCCATCGGCAAAAAGATCGAGGGTGAGCATCTTACTTCGCAAGGATTTCAGCCGGTTTGGTCGGAAGTGGTTGGCGTGGTCGAACACATCCGAAACCATTCGATTTCACAGGAACGGCGTGGCGAGATCTACATTCCACTGGAACAGAGTCCGCGGGAGCATCTCAGTTTTGCGGTCCGTACTCACGTAGAACCATCGGCGCTTGCGGACACGATTCGTCGGGCATTACACGAGCGCGATCCAGGTCTGGCGCTCTCGAAGGTTCGCCCGATGACGATGTATGTTGAACGGGCCACCGCCCCTGCGCGGTTCGTCGCTGTATTGGCTGGAGCATTTGCAGCGTTGGCTTTAATATTCGCGGCAGTCGGCATCTACGGTGTGATCTCTTACTCGGTCTCCCGGCGCAAGCACGAGATGGGTGTGCGAATGGCCTTGGGCGCCAGTTCTTCGGATGTGCTTCGACTAGTGATGGGTGAGGGATTGGTTTTAACCGGCGGCGGCCTGCTGCTTGGCATCGTTGCTGCATTTGCGGGCGCGCGTTACCTGCGGACCCTGGTCTACGGTATTTCTGTTTCTGATCCCTTAACGTATATTGTGGCAGCGCTAGTTATCTCAATCGCGGCGCTGATCGGATGTTGGTGGCCGGCGTCTAGAGCGGCTTCCGCTAACCCGGTCGATGCGATCCGAGCTGAATGATCGCGGCAGAAAGGAAAAACATGAACAGACTTGCTTTGGTTCTTTTCGCGACGGGAGCCTTAAGTGCGGCGCCAGCGGATGACCGCGGCGCGGACCGTGAGGCCATTCGCGCTCACATCGATAGCATTTTCAAAGCGTTCATCAACAAGGACGCAGCGGCGTTGCGAGCTACTCACGACGAAAACTGGCGCGGCTTTCTGGAAGAATCGCGCCAGATTATTCGTGGTATCGATCAATACATGAAAGCCACGGGCGGGGCTGCGGGCCCATACGGTATGACGGACTATAAGATGCGCGACTTCGACATTATCTTCCATGGCGACGCCGCTTTTGTGACGTTCATCTCCGAGGTCGGCGTTAAGACGCCAACCGGTCTGTCTCACGAAGTTTTGCGGATCGCGGATTTTTACACGAAGAAGGATGGCCATTGGATACAGACCGGCTCGAACACAGGGCTTCATCCGGAGTCGCTCGCGGATCAAATGTCCTCGCAGCAACCTCTTTCGGAACCGCTGAAGAAAAGTTTGCTGGAGGTTCGCGAAGCTGTATGGAGATCCTGGTTTGCTAATGATCAGGCCCAGCTTGAAAAGCTAGTTCCGGCCGACACCATCACAATTGAGCCCGGCAGCGCGGATTTCGGGAATCAAAAAGCAGTGCTCGAAGGAGCGAGGGAATTCTCGAAGAGCGGTCAGAAGCTTGTGCGGTTGGAATTTCCCAAGACCGAGATTCAGTGCTACGGATACGCTGCGATTGTGTACTCGACATATATTTACGAGTTGGAACATGACGGGCAGCGCACCACGCGCTCGGGCCGTGTTACGGAGATGTTCGTGTACCGCAATGGCCAGTGGGTGAATCCAGGCTGGCATCAGGATAGTGGAGGTTAAGGGCTCAGAGTTACAACCGCTCCCTTAGACTTCTTAGAAGCTGTGAAAAAATTCCTCTAAGATCCACACAGGCAAGAATGCCTGTGCCACAATTTGGTTACGTGTGGTACAGGCATTCTTGCCTGTGTTGGTTTTCACACCTTCTGGCGGCCACGGTTCTGAACTGAACCGCGCGCGTGAGCAAGCGGCATGCGGGGACGTCTCAGCGGATTAAACCCACCAGGGCGCCGTAGGCTGATCTCTGATCACGATCGAATTGAGGAACGACGCGGCTTTGGTGAGCCCTTCATCCGGGGACATCAACGTATCCTCGTGCTCGATTGACAGAACGTAATCGTAGCCGAACATGCGTAACGTCGAAATAAACTCAGTCCACCAGCCGTAGGCGTGGCCATACCCACAGGCCCGGAAAATCCAGGCGCGGTTGCGCTCGTCGGTGTACTTCTTCGTGTCGAGCACGCCGGTCTTCGGAAGATTGGATTCGTAAATCTGCGTGTCCTTGGCATGCACATGGAAAATCGAGTCACCCAGCACGCGGATAGCCTTGATCGGATCGATGGCCTGCCAGAACATGTGGCTGGGATCGTAATTGCATCCGATGGCTTTGCCGGCGATGGAGCGCAGCCGCAACATCGTCTCCGGGCTATAGACGACGAAGCCGGGATGCATTTCAATTGCGATCTTCACGCCATGATTTTCAGCGAACTTGGCGTGCCTGGTCCAATACGGAATTACTTTTTTGTCCCACTGCCAGGCCAGAACATCCAAATACTCCGGTGGCCAGGGGCAGGTCACCCAATTCGGATATTTGGCCTTGTCGCTATCGCCGGGGCATCCGGAAAAATCGATCACCACAGGCACGCCGAGCTTCTCCGCCAGCAGCACAGTCTTCTTGCTGATCTCCTGATAGGCCTTCGCGACGGCCGGATTCGGATGCAGGGGATTTCCGTGACAACTGAGCGCGCTGATCGAAAAGCCATTGTCCGCAAGCTTCTGTTTAAAGTCCTTCAGCGCTTGCCGGTCGTTGAGCATCGATAACTTGCAATGTGGATCGCCGGGATAATTTCCGGTGCCGATTTCCACAGTCGCGATGTTCAGCTTCTTGAGCTTCTCAAGAACTTTATCGAGGGAAAAATCCGCCAGAAGTGCAGTGAATACGCCGACTTTCATGGTGCGAAGTAGCTCCTTGAATCAGAATCGCAATCGTAAGAATATCATGGGACCAACCGGACTGGCGGTAATTGGCTACTTTGAATAAAACTTGTCTCCAAGCTCTTCAGTGATCAAAGGATCTGCTGGAAGTTGCGGATGAAAGGAGAAATCGCTGCCATCTCGTATGCGGACCTTGCGGCATGTAGGGGTGAAGGCCATACTGCTGACGAATACGTCGTAGAATCCGGGTG
>CATPCJ010000384.1 GCA_955652915.1 uncultured Bryobacteraceae bacterium | reverse complement strand
TTGTTATGTCACATCATCGCCGGCCAACAGCGGATTACTTCCAAATCGCCGGCGCCCGCGGCAGAGCCGATTGACCAGGCACTCGACGGTTAGGGCATAAATATTCTTTAGATCCCCAGTAATCGAATCGGTCTCGATCAGTATTGAAAAAGAGGAGACCAGATGGGCCACATTACGGGCGATTTGCGTTTCGGGCTGCGGCAGCTTCGGTTGAGTCCGGCCTTCACGGCAGTGGCGGTGCTATCGCTGGCACTTGGGATCGGGGCGAACACAGCCATCTTTCAACTGATCGACGCGATCCGCTTGCGGGCGCTCCCGGTCCAAAAACCGCGGGAACTGGCCTACCTCGATCTGGCCAAAGGCTTCTGGCGGCCAGGGTGGTCGTCCACCCGCAGCGCGCGTTTCAGTTACGCGCTTTGGGAGAGCATTCGCACCCGGCAGCAGGGCTTTTCGGGAACGCTGGCTTGGAGCGCCACGCGCTTCAATCTTGCGCAGAGCGGCAAAGTGCGATTCGCTGAAGGACTGTTCGTCAGCGGCGATTTCTTCAAGGTCCTCGGGATTCCGCCGGCGATTGGGAGAACATTCACCGCGCAAGATGATCAGCCCGGCTGCGGATCGCCCGGCGCCGTGATCAGTCACACCTTCTGGCAGAACGAATTCGGCGGAGACCCCGCCGTCACCGGCCGGAATATAAGACTCGACGGCAGGCTCTTCCCGGTCCTCGGCGTGACTCCGCCCGGCTTTTTCGGCGTGGAGATCGGCCATCGGTTCGATATCGCTGTACCGCTGTGCGCCGATCCCATGTTTTACGAGCCAGGCAAGAACCGGATTCCGCTGCGGACCGCGTGGTGGCTCTCGGCGATGGGCCGCCTGAAGCCCGGCTGGACGATCGAGCGCGCCAATGCCCAATTGCAGACCGCTTCTCCGGCGATCATGCTGGAAACCCTTCCGCCCTCTTACCGGCCGGACACCGCGAAGAGATATCTGGCGAACAAGCTCAGTGCCACACCGGGCGCGACGGGCGTGTCCCAACTGAGGCGGCAATACGAGAACCCGCTTTGGATATTGCTCGCCACCACGGGCCTTGTCCTGCTGATCGCCTGCGCCAATCTTGCGAACCTGCTGCTGGCGCGGGCGAGCATGCGGGAGCGCGAGATGGCGGTGCGGCAGGCCATCGGGGCGTCGCGGCGCAGGCTGATTGCGCAATTGCTCTCGGAAAGCTTGTTGCTCGCGCTCTTCGGCGCCGCGCTGGGCGCGCTGCTTGCGAGCGTTCTAAGCCGGGGTTTGATTGCGTTCCTCACGACGGAGGGTAACCAGATGTTTGTGGGATTAGGGATCGACTGGCGGGTGCTCGGTTTCACGGCGGGCATGGCCCTCGCGACCTGCGTGCTGTTCGGACTGGCGCCGGCCTTGCGCGCCACTCAGGTGGCTCCGGCATCGGTTATGCGATCGAGCGGCCGCGGGCTGACGGCCGGGCGCGAGCGATTCAGTCTCCGCCGCGTTTTGGTGGTAGCGCAGGTTGCCATGTCGCTGGTGCTGCTGGCCGGAGCGATGCTGTTCGTGCGGAGCCTGCAAAAGTTGTTGACGGTCGATCCCGGGTTCCGGCCGGAAGGAATCGTGGCGGTAAACGTAGACCTGCGCGCGGCCCATTACTCCAAAGAACGGATTGGCGAAGTGCGGCGCCGGATGCTGAACGAGTTGCGCCAACGCACGGGAGCCATTTCCGCGGCGGAGGTGTTCATGACGCCTGTTAGCGGCTCGGGATGGGATGGAATGGCGTGGGCCGATGGTACATCGGATGTGCATAAGCTGGCCATGTTCAACCAGGTGGGGCCGGATTACTTCCACACCATGGGCACCTCCTTCATGCTGGGACGGGATTTCGATGAGCGCGACAACCTGAAGTCGCCAAAGGTGGCGATCGTCAATGAGGAGTTTGCGAAGACGTTTTTCAACGGGAAGAGTCCCGTGGGCCGCGCCTTTCGCGTGGAAGGAGGCGCGGGAAAGCCGGACGACGTGTACCAGATAGTCGGGCTGGTGCGGAACACCAAGTACTACGAACTGCGGGAGGACTTCCGGGCCATAGCCTTTCTGCCTTCCGCGCAGGATGACAATCCGCAGCCGGCCGCGACGTTCGTACTCCGTACAAATACGCCGCTCGGCGAGTTCTACCAGGCCGCGACGGCGGCGGTGGCCCAGGTGCATCCCGGAATCGGTGTTGACTTTACCGTGCTGACCGCGCAGATCAAAGAATCTTTGATGCGCGACCGGTTGATGGCGGCGCTTGCGGGAGCGTTTGGGCTGCTGGCGGGATCGCTGGCGGTCCTGGGTCTGTATGGCGTGATCGCGTATATGGTGGCGCGGCGGAGAAACGAGATTGGAGTACGAATCGCGTTGGGCGCGAATCGCGGACAAGTCGTTGGACTGGTGTTGCGAGAAGCGGTTCTGCTACTGGCGATCGGGCTTGCGCTAGGAATCGCATTGACTGCGTGGGCTGGCCAGGCGGCTGCATCACTGCTCTATGGATTGAAGCCGCGAGACCCGCTGACGTTGGGCGGGGCGGTCGCCCTTCTGGCGATAGTAG
>CATPCJ010000383.1 GCA_955652915.1 uncultured Bryobacteraceae bacterium | reverse complement strand
CCACCAGCCCCCCCCCCCCCCCCCGCCCCCCCACCGGGCCCCCCCCCCGCGGCCATTTTTTTTACACGCATAAGACGTCATCCGCGCAAATGGACCGCCTCGGTGGCTCGGTGATGTGTATAACAGACTGATCGGGAACAGTGCTTCTGAGCGGACAAGCAGGGCCACTGTGCAGCCCTCCAGTTCGACGGGACCGGTGGGCTGGAGGTCTTGAACGTAAGCGTCGAGCAGCCCGGTGTACTCGTCGGCATTTTCATTGGGCAAGACTACGGTGCGGGCAGTGAGTCCCTATTTGAGCGTTCATGGAGGAATGTTTGCGGCCTTCTTCAGTGACAGGTCCATGGGATTTTTGCCGTGGGCACGGGCGGAATCGATTTCGCGTTTTGAAGACATAAGTGCTCGTTGTGCTACCTGATAGTAAGGCGGAGGGTGGAGGGAGGAGAGACTGGGTTTCCGGATGCTGTTGGAAATGGGGGAGATTGGGCTGAGGTGGTGCGGTGACTCGCGTGTTTGCTAATCTCTCGTGGGCAACGATGCAGGTCGGTCGCGGCGATACTCGAAATCCTTCGTATTTCGAGTGACGATGGTCAAATCGTAAGCAAGCCCGGTGCCGCAATCAATGAATCGACTGTGGGGAGTTGCCCCAGACGATCCGCCGAGAGTATGCGGCCAGAAATCCACGCTTCCGGATCTTGTGTAAGCCACTCTTCGAGCCGGCGCGACGTTGGCCTTCGGCAAGCAGCTCGATTCCCTTTTGAATTTCCGCCAGGGTTATGACGCTAACATAATTGAGTCTGGCGATCCGTCGTCTTGACGCCGGTATCGGGGGCCTCCCGGCCGGTTGTATTCGGAGAGAACATTGGCATCGATCAGGAAACCGCTCATCCAAGATCGACGGGGCGCGGATAGTCTTTCGGCCGCTCCAGGCCGAGATTGGCGCCGGCCAAGGGAGAATTGAGAAGGAGGCCGGAAAGGTTGTCGAACCGCTGCCGCGGTGCCGTAGCGTCGGGCAAGCCCGCCTCTCTGGCGACAAGCTCCTGAAGGTAATCGTCCAGCGACACGCCACGCGCATGCGCGCGCGCCATCAGGCTTTTTTCAATTTCAGCGCTTAGGCTTAAGGTCACAGTGCGCCGCTCCGGACTCTTCGCGAACGCTTGCTATTCTTTTTCATACCGGTCTCTCCTTTTTGCACATTCAGTGCGTTTCCATTGGGCCAGCTTAACGCAAAGCCCGCTGGGGAGACCGGCTTCTCATTCCATCTCGGAATCGGTGCTAGCCGTACTTCGCGGCCGCGTGAAGCCGCTAAGCGTCGAAGGCGATCAGACGGCCTGACAACACCAAGCCTACCCACAGGGCCAACGACAAGGCCGCCGCCAGTTTGGCAGTCGCGGGCATCGAAGGCGCTTCGTCCAGCTTGGCCGGGTTAGCGTACACCGACTGGCGGAAGGCCAGCGCATGCACGGCTACCAGTAGCATAAGCGTCATCTTGATCCAAAACGATTTGCTGTGGTACAGCTTCAATGGTTCCGCCCACGCGAGCAGGGCGCCGCTCGCCACCACGACCACGAAGCCAAAGCGCTTCCACGCACGAAGCTGCCCTACTACGTCCGACACCGGGTAGCTGCTCATTCCCCAGCCAAGCAGACGCAGGTCCACGGCCAGCAGCATTCCACCGAAGAGCGCGATCGCCAGAAGATGGACGCCTCCGATGATCGGGTAATACAAAGCTCCCTCGCGGATGGCAACGCTGAGGTCCGTATTTTGTATCGATTCGCAAATCGAGAGAAGCGACATATATTTAGACAAATGCGATAAATCGTCCGGCCGCGAGAACTGTGGTCCAAAGCGCCAGCGACACGATCGCGGCCAGCTTCCCGAGGATGGGCGCGGTCTCCGGCTTCACTGCCCAGCGATGGATGGTGAAATTATAGAGGATCGCAAGCAGCAGACACGTAATCTTGAAGCGGAAGGACGGATTGAAGTAGTACACTCTGGGGTCGGCTGAGAACATGGCCGGTCCGGTGGTCAACATGAGAGCCAGGCCGGTCCAGGTCCAGCGCTTGAGACTTTGCGCCAGCTCGGCCGGGGACTGGCGGCGCATGCCTCCGCCCAGCAGACGCAGGTCGACAAGGGCGATGGTTCCAATCAAGAGTGCGAACCCGATAAAATGAAAGGATTCGACCACCGGAAAGGCCCATTCCGGGCCATTCATCGCACTCGCCAGCGCACTGCTACCGAGCCAATCTAAGAATGGAAGTATCGACATTTCCCCGACCTTCTCCTCTGGCGCAGGCATGCATGCCTGTGTTGGTTATCATCCCGCAGTGCAAACGAAAACAGCAAATGCCTGCTGCCACTCGATTCCCATCGAGAGGGTGATCCGATCAAGGCTTTCCCACTGCCCGGTCAGGCGCCTAATCTAAGGGCCATCGGGTTCGGTGACCACAGGGTCAGAGCAAGCGGCCCGTCACGGCCAATAGAGAGTTTGAATTCCGGTCTTCCCTGTTGGGTTGCGATCGCCCCGTGAAGTGTCCCTGGTGCGGGGAATTCAGAGAACGTGAATCGGGTTGTTCGCGCTGTCTACGGCGCTGTCTTCGATGGCGAACCGGCTACGTCCGCGACCGTTTTCCATCTTAGTGGTTGCCACTAAATAACCATGTCAAAAGATCAGCGATTGGCCGACGAAGCGTACGCACTGATACGTGGCGTGTCGAAACTTCTCGACAGCTATCCGCGCAGAGAAAGCCGGGCGTCGGCACGAGTGCGTGCGCTACTGGAATGGTTAGAGCCGGATTGCCAGGCCGAGCGGTGCAAAGCGGGATTTCGAGTGAATTGAGAGTGAGATGAAGCTCGCCGACGGCACGGCTGACGCCGATACCGCAGTGGCAGGCGACTCCAGATTGAACGCAGCTACTGGATATTTACGGTCACCATGTTGGACATTCTTCCATCCGCGATCAGATACACGCTCGCTTCCCCAATGCCGGCGAGGCTGCGCGGAATTGAAATGTTGATTTGATCGAGTCCTGCGTACTGCTGTTGGGCGCCGAAATAAAGGACGGGAACTGCTTGCCCCGCCACGTAAGCCTGCAAAGACCCGGCTCCGCGAATTCCCGTGCCGTACAACGCGACATAAACCGTATCCGTTACGCCGCCAAGATTGAGCGGCGAAGAGAGACAACTAAGCGAGATGCCCGGCTGGCAGGAAAAGACCGCAAGAGTTGCCGTCCCCCGCGGTCCGGCCCGCAGAGCCGTGGCGGCAGCCACGCCCGCGCCATTTCCATTGGCCGCGTAAATTCCCGGAGAAACCGCCGCCACATCGAACGAGCCCGTCAGCACCGCCGCACCGTTTCGCATCACCTTTCCCGATACCGCCCCCGTGCCGATTCCGCCGGGCAAGAGGAAGTTCGCCTGGCCCGGCGACACATATAAGAGAGGAGCCATCCAGACTTTTCCCGCACGGTCGGTGAGCAGGATAGTAGTATCGCCAAGCATCGTGGGCAAGGGTTGCGACTGTGCCGCGATCGTCTGGGCGGAAAAGCCCTCCCCGAATGCTGTCACAAGCTGCTGCGCCGCCAGAGGGGCGCGTACGTAACTGGCGGAGTTTACGAACGTCGCTACCGGGGGATTGGCGATGTCGGCACGCAGCACGCTGTAAGGCGGAACGGTCACGGGATTTCCGGAACTGGCGTTTTGGATCGCAACTGCATTCGGATTGGAAGCGGAGTTCGTCGTGGAGCCGTCCGTTCCGGCGATGAATCGGATTGCAAACGGGCCCGGCGGAGCGCTACCGTTCACTCGAATCCCGATCTGATGCGCGGTGTCGCTTTTGTTCGTCACCAGCACCGAAAGGCGTCCCGCCGCATCGCTATAGCTTTGGGCATACAGAGCCGGCATCTGCCCGCTTCCGGAAGATACGGTCAGTCCACCGGCGGTGGTGGTCTTGTTCGATTCGACCGCCGCCTTCAGTACGCTATTCGCGATCGCGGCGCCGAGCCCTTGCGCCGACAGGTAGAAATCGAAATTCAGCGTCAACGTATCGATGGACGTTCCGCTTTCAGCAGCCGCCTGTACTTCCAGGTAGTGAAAGTTGCGTGCGTCGACACCTCCGATGGCCGGGAGTGCGTGCGAGCCCACCAGCAGCACCGACGGAACCGTGGACATACGCATCGTGTACTCGGCCACGAAAATGCCGCCGTACAACGTTCCATTCGTCAGGGAGGGAGGTGGAAGCCCGCTGCCGAGAGAAGGGTCGAACTCGCTTACCAGGAACCGCATTCCCGGAGGATTCATCGGCATCAAGTAGTCTGTGACGCGAAGGTTCGTCCCGGTTGCCAGCACCTCGTTCTCCGCGGCCACCCAATCGCTGAATTTCCCCAGGCTCCGCGCGGGGTACTGATGATAGGTGACGACGTCCCAATATTTGTCGGGATAAGCGGCGATGGAGTCGTCCCATGCCGACTTCGCGTTCCCATTTCCCGCGTTGTCGAAGAAAATTGCAACGGCCGCGTTCGGATCCACGGCTTTAATCGCATCGCGGTAAGGACGCATCTGTGCAACGTAGTCGGCGCCGGATCGAAAGAAGCCCGGCGTGAAGAGATAGGGCTCGTTCGCGAGTTCCCAAACGGCCACCGGAATTCCGTTGGCCTTGGCATACGCCGCGAGGTCGCCGACGGAGCGTACCGAGCCGGTAAACGCATTAACGCAAACCACCATGCGCGCCCCCAGCAGATTTGCACGATTGGCCGCATCGATGAACATTCCGCCGCCTTTGCCTGCCACATAGAGTTCCATTTTCTGGAGCAGCGAAGCGATGTCCGGCGGCGTCCCGGCCGCGTGTACAAGCTGCGCGACCCAGGCAGGCTCCTCCTTACCGTCTTTCCAATTGTAGGGATCACTGGAAATTCCACCCGGAAATCTCACCCATCCGGGACTCAATTGAACCGCGAGAGCGTTGAAGCGGTAGTCATAGTATTCGACTGGCGTCGACACTTCGTCGTTGAATCCGCTGAAGCCGCGAGGGACCGGAGTTCTTACAGCCGTGTCAATGTCGATGGTGGCGGTAATTTGCGCTGACGCGGAGCTCAGCGCGGCAACGGAAAAAACGAGCGCGAAGTGTATGAGCCTTCTCACAGGGAAGTCCTTACCACTTATCGGCGGAACAAGACGATCGTCGTAGGCCTGCATATGATCAAAAGCGGATGCCGGGGCAAAGTTGCTGCGCAAACAGTTAAGTCCGGTTCATCCGGAGTCGACTTCAGGTGAAGCGCCGCGGTTGGAGTTCGCCCGGGCTTGTTTAGCCGGTTGGATTCCGGGAGGGGACTGGCCAAACACTTTGGGGCAAGGATTCACGGCACCGGCTTAGCGTGGAAATCGAGCTGTATAGCAAATGAGTAGAGGGGAGCGCTCCGTTACGGTCGCGGTTCTGTCGGGTAGGCGGGTCGTATATACTACACACTGTCGAAATGAAACCCATCCTTCTGGCGGTCATTGCATCTTTTGCAAGTTCGCTGCTGTTGCCCGGACAGCAGCCTGGAGAAACCGGCTTGTTCACTCGGGAGCAGGCGGAGCAGGGCCGCGCGCTCTACGCGGCAAATGCCTGCGCTACCTGTCACGGGCGGGAATTGACGGGTGAACCTGGTCCGCCATTGGCCGGGACGGCCTTCGCGCGCCGCTGGGCTGGGCGGCCGGTGGGCGATTTGTTGACGATCCAGAGCACCACGATGCCGCCGGGAAAATCGGCTTCGATCACGCCGCCACAGCATGCCGCCATTTTTGCGTACATCCTGATGCGCAACGGATACGCGCCCGGTGGGTCACCGCTGGTGGCGGATTCGCCTGGGCTCAAGACAACAATGATGCGCGGCGACGCGTCGGCCGTCACTGGCCGCCCCGGGCCGGAATTTGTCGCCGGCAACGCGAAGTCCATCGCCGCAGGCGCCGGGCCGACGCAATCGGATTTGAATGACGCGGCCAAATCGAAGCGCGACTGGCTGTATCACAACCACGATTATGCCGGTGGACGGTACGTCGCGGCAGACCAGATCAACGCGTCGAATGCCGGACGGCTGCAGGTTGTCTGCGCATTCCAGATCGGCGACAACGAAAATTTCCAGACGGGGCCCATTGTCTACCAGGGAACGATGTACGTGACGACGCCGCACGCCACCATCGCGGTGGACGCGACGAACTGTAAGCCGAAATGGCGCCATACCTGGCAGCCGCTGGGACAGGATGTTTGGATCACTAATCGCGGCGTGGCCATCAAGGAAGGCAAGCTGGTGCGCGGCACCTCCGACGGCTATCTGCTCGAACTGAATGCCGAGACCGGCGAATTAATATGGGCTCGCCGCGCCGCCAACACCGGCCTGGGCGAAACGTTCACCATGTCCCCGCTCATTTTCGAGGACCTGATCCTGATCGGCCCGGCCGGCAGCGAGAACGGTATCTCGGGATGGGTGGGCGCGTTCCGCTTTTCCGACGGTACGCCGGTGTGGCGATTCGAAACCGTTCCCGGCGCAACGGAAAAAGGAAACAAGAGCTGGGGCAACCCGAACGATATTCCGCTGGGAGGCGGGTCGGTTTGGACGCCGTTTACGCTGGATCCGGCGAAGGGCGAGCTGTATGTCGCGGTGACCAATCCGGCTCCGGATTTGCCGGGGGACCAACGGCCCGGGGACAACCTCTATACGAATTCGATGGTGGTGCTGGATGTCCACACCGGAAAGCTGCTGTGGCATAAACAGATGGTGGTCAACGATTCGCACGACTACGATCTGACCCAAGTCAGCCCGCTATTTACAGCATCGATTCAAGGGCACGCGAGCAGCTTGGTAGCGACTGTGGGCAAGGACGGCGTGATGCGCACGGTGGACCGCAATTCGCGCGAGGTGATCCACCGAGCGGCGGTCACCACGGTGGAAAACAGCGAGACGCCGGTGACCACCAAGGGCGTTCACGCCTGCCCGGGCGTACTCGGCGGCGTGGAATGGAACGGGCCGGCGTTCAACCCGGGAACGAACATGCTGTACGTCGGCGCGGTGGACTGGTGCGCGACTTTTAAATCCTCAATAGATGTCAAGCGCATTCCTGGCCGGATATACATGGGCGGCACGGTGCAGTCCGACAAGACGTCGCAGGGATGGATCACGGCCGTGGATGCGTCGACAGGGGCGGTGCGTTGGAAGTACCGGTCGACGCGGCCGGTGGTCGGGGCGGTGACAACCACAGCGGGCGGCCTGGTTTTCGGCGGCGAACTCACGGGCAGCTTCGTCGCGCTCGATGCCCGCTCGGGCGATGTGTTGTACCGGTTCAATACGGGCGGGCCCATCGGAGCTGGAATTGTGACGTATGAGCTCGGCGACAAGCAATATGTGGCGGTGATGTCCGGGCGGCCGTCGCGTTTTTGGACGGATCAGAATCCGGGCGCGCCGACGATGTTTGTGTTCGCGCTTCCTTAGACAATGAGTATGAAGAGAATTTTTTGGCTGTTGGCGGCCGCGTGTCTCCTGCTGGGAACTGCCGCGATAATCGCGCAAACGCCGAAACCCGCGCGGATCAATAGGGCGATCGAACTGTTGGCAGAGGGCCAGCCCATCTATTACACCGGTTCACACGCCGGGACGACGGGCACTTTTGAGCAAGGCGTGAAGGACGCCCAGACTTACGCCGACTACATCAGCTACGACATGGAGCATGCTCCGTTCGACGTCAAGGGCCTGGCGGAATACATGCGCGGGTTGGCGAAGGGAGGTCCCACCAGGAGCGGGCATCGCACGCCGGCCGTCATCGTCAACGTGCCCGTTAACGGAATCGATGAAGCGTCTGTCCGAGCCAACGCCTGGATGTTCAACCAGGTGCTTGCCACCGGCGTTCATGGCGTTCTTCTGACGCACGCGGACGATCCCGGCGCGGTGCGGGCCTTCGTGGAAGCTGTCCGATTTCCCATTCACAAACAAGGCGTAGGTCAGGATGGGCTGAAAGAGGGACGCAGAGGAGTGCACGGAGTACCGGCGGCGGCCGCGATCTGGGGAGTCTCGCAGGAGGAGTATCTGCGGAAGGCCGATGCCTGGCCGCTGAATCCCGACGGGGAACTGCTGCTGGGACTCAAATTGGAAGACAAGTACGCTGCCGCCAATGCGGATAAAAACTTGAAGGTTCCCGGCATCGCCTTCGCGGAGTGGGGTCCGGGAGATATGGCGCTTTCGCTGGGCATCGTTGGAATGGGTGGAGGAGCGGCGAATGATCCCCGCATGAAGGACGCGCGGTCCACTATTCTTTCGGCTTGCAAGGCGAACCACAAATTCTTCCTGAATACGATGACCCCCAAGGACGTGATCGAGATGATTCAGGAAGGCGTAATGATTGGGCCGGCGAGCGCGGAAGCCGCGGAGATCGGGCGCAAATTTACCAAGCGGCAGATGCCTTGGTAGTTGGAGGAAACTCATGTTTACCGCTACCGCCGATCTGATTCTCCCCAGCACTGTCACCGGATCGTTTCCCCGCCCGCGCTGGTTCGACGTGAGTATGTGGGGCCGGCCGCTCGATACCTGCATGCTCGACGTTCGCTTCCGGGAGAAGTTCCAGGATGCAATGGCCGTGGTGATCAGCGACCAGGAGCGCGCCGGGCTCGACATTCTCACGCACGGCGACGTCCACGTCGATGAGGACATGGCGGGCCGCGCGTGGCACCACTATCCCTTGCAGCGCTGGGCCGGTTTCGAAGGGGACTACCTGCAGCCGGAAGAGACCACCGCGCCCTGGCTCCACTAT
>CATPCJ010000382.1 GCA_955652915.1 uncultured Bryobacteraceae bacterium | reverse complement strand
GCGCGAGCGCGAGCGCGAAGCATTTCAGAGATTCGCCGCGGAGGAAATTGCTCCGCGCGCGGCCGGCATCGATCGCGACCAACACTTTCCGGCGGAGGTGGTCCGCAAACTCGCGGATCGCGGATACCTTGGCGCGGCGCTTCCCCGAACCTGGGGCGGATTGGGAATGGACATGCAATCCCTCGGGGTTCTGCACGAGGAAATCGGCCGCGCGTGCTCCTCCGTACGCAGCCTGCTGACGGTTCACGGCATGGTGGCATTCGCGCTGCAGCGCTACGGTAGCCAAACCCTTAACGAGATGTGGCTGGCTAAGCTGGCCAGCGGCGAGGCGATCGGGGCCTTCGCTTTAACCGAGCCGAACGCGGGAAGCGAGGCCCGGGCGCTCGAGACCACGGCTCAATGTGGCGACCGGGGATACGTAATCAATGGCGGCAAGAAATGGATCTCGCTGGGACAGATCGCGGATGTTTTTCTGGTCTTCGCCAGAGAACCGGCGGGCGTGTCGAGTTTTATCGTGGAGAAAAACCGTCCCGGCCTGCGCATCGAACCCATAACCGGGATGCTGGGGACGCGCGGATCCATGCTGGCGGAGCTATTCTTCTCGGATTGCGAAATTCCGCGGTGTAAT
This sequence comes from uncultured Bryobacteraceae bacterium, assembly GCA_955652915.1. Classification (GTDB taxonomy): domain Bacteria; phylum Acidobacteriota; class Terriglobia; order Bryobacterales; family Bryobacteraceae; genus Palsa-89. The sequence continues at coordinate 21,136 of CATPCJ010000382.1, read as the reverse complement.
CGCGTCGGTGGAAGCGGCTTCGGTCTGGCGTCGGTGGCTTCGGCCTGCCTCGATCTGGGGCGCTACAGTGTCGCCTGCGGATGCGTGGGAATTTCCCAAGCTTGCGTTGACGCTTGCCTGGCCTATACGCAAACCCGCAAACAATTCGACTCGCTCTTGAAAGACCATCAACTCATAGCGCGGTTGCTCACGCGGATGATCACGGACGTCAAGGCAGCGCGGCTGCTGTGCGCGCGGGCCGGACAACTAAAGGACGCCGGGGATCCGGAAAGCGTGAATGAGACCCTGGTGGCCAAATACTTCGCTTCGTGCGCCGCCATGCGCGCGGCGCAAGATGCCGTGCAAATTCACGGCGCCAACGGCTGCGGCCCACAGTATCCGGTGGAGCGCTATTTCCGGGATGCCAAGATTATGGAGATCATTGAAGGCAGTTCCCAAATCCAGGAAATCATGATTGCCGATGCGTATGCCGGCCGAGGCGCCAGCGAATGACGCCGGAGCATGAAGTTCAACCCGTTAAATGCGTGGTGTGGGACCTGGACAACACGTTGTGGAACGGGATCCTGCTGGAAGACGAAGCTGTGCATCTGCGGCCCGAATCGCTGGAGGTGTTGCGTACGCTGGACCTCCGAGGTATTCTCCATTCCGTTGCCAGCCGCAACGATAGCCGGGCCGCCATGGCCAAGCTCCAGGAATTCGGCCTGGCGGAATATTTCCTCTATCCGCAGATCAACTGGAATTCCAAAGCGTCGTCTATCGAGTGCATTGCCAAGCAGTTGAACTTCGCCTTGGATGCCATGGCCTTTGTGGACGATCAGAACTTTGAACGCGACGAGGTCGCCTTTTCGCTGCCGCAGGTTCTGTGTATCGATGGGCGCGAACTGGCGTCGATTCCCGGCCATCACCGTTTACACCCGCGGTTTATCACCGAGGATTCCCGCCTCCGCCGGGCAATGTATTCCAGCGACATACGGCGCGACGAATCGGAAAAAGAGTTCGTTGGATCCCAAGAGGCCTTCCTCGACAGCCTCAATATGGTTTTCACCGTCGCCCCCGCCGGTGAAGACGACCTGCAGCGGGCCGAAGAACTCATGGTGCGAACTCACCAATTGAATAGCACCGGGTACGCCTATTCCTACGATGAATTACAAGCGTTGCGGCGCTCGCCCGATCATCTTTTGTTGATGGCTACCTTGGAAGACCGCTATGGCACCTATGGAAAAATCGGTCTGGCCCTGGTAGAGCGTAAGCCAGCCGTTTGGACAATCAAGCTGCTGCTCATGTCGTGCCGCGTCATCGCCCGCGGCGTGGGCACGGTGCTGCTGAGTCACATCATGAATCTGGCCAAGGCGGCGGGGGCGCGGCTGCAATCCGAGTTCGTCTCGAACGAACGCAACCGGATGATGTACATTACCTACAAATTCGCGGGCTTCCAAGAGATCCGTAAGGACGGCGCCATCAGTGTGCTGGAGAACGACCTGACCAATATTCAACCTTTTCCACCGTTCATGCGGGTGTGCATTCTTTGACTTTGCAAGTGGCGTTAAACCGATCTCAGCGCGGCTGTATGGCATACTGAGGAAATGCCTTCTGGGGACCGAAAATCCGAGGCTCCCGCAGGCCCCGCCAATTGGAGAGAGCGTGCCCGCGCCCTCAAAAACGTACCGCCGCTGTTTCGGATGATTTGGAAAACCAGCCCGTTTTTGTGCGTGGCGAATATCTTTCTGCGTCTTGTTTTAGCGGTAATACCGGTAACACAGCTCTGGATCGGTAAGCTCATCGTCGACCAGGTTGTCCGCGTCATCACCAACCGGGGAGGCGATCCAAAGCGGGTTTGGCTGTACCTGTCCCTGGAGATCGGATTGTCCGTCCTGGGCAACGCTCTGGTAGTCGCCAACAATCTCTGCGACAGCCTGCTCGGAGATAAGTTTTCGAACTACGTGAGCATCCGGTTGATGGAACACGCTAACACACTCGATCTCGCTTCTTTCGAGGATCCGGTCTTTTACGATAAGCTCGACCGGGCCCGCCGGCAGGTCTCCACCCGGCTAGGGATGTTGGCCACGCTGGCCGGCATGGGCCAAAATTTCCTTACACTCATCTTGTTGTCATCGGCCATGGTGGCGTTTTCGCCGTGGCTGCTGCTGTTGATGGTGGCCACGCTCGTTCCGCCCTTCATGGGTGAGGCGAAATTCGCGATGTTGGGCTATTCGATCCTCTATCGATGGACGCCGGAGCGCCGTGAGATTGAATACCTGCGGCTGTTAGGCGCCAGCAATCAAAGCGCCAAGGAAGTGAAGATATTCGGTCTGGGACGCTATCTCACGGACCGGGCGAGCGATTTGTTCGCGCGCTATTACAAGGCGAACGCCGATCTGGCGGTACGCCGCGCCGGTACGAGCGTGCTGCTCAGCTTTTTTCCGCAGGCCGGATACTACGGTGGATATGCGTTAATTCTGGTGCGCACGCTGGCCGGTTCGCTGAGTTTGGGCGATCTCACGTTTCTCGCCGGCTCGTTCGCGCGCTCGCGCAATATTATTGAAAACCTCTTCACCACCTTCAACAACGTCGCCGAACAGGCGCTCTATGTCAAAGACCTGTTCGATTTCCTCGACAGCAAACCGGCCATTGTCTCCAAGCCGGACGCCATTCCGGGTCCCCGATCGATACGCCAGGGTTTCGAATTTCGCGATGTCTATTTCTCCTACGCCGGATCCGAACGCAAGATTCTGAGCAAGATCAACTTCCGCTTCGAGGCGGGCGAACGCATTGCGCTCATTGGCGAGAATGGGGCCGGCAAGACAACGCTGGTGAAACTGCTGGCCCGCCTGTACGATCCAACCGCCGGCGCCATTCTGCTGGACGGCGTGGACTTGCGCGACTACAAATTGGAAGACCTGCAGCGCGAAATCGGCGTAATCTTTCAAGACTACGTGCGTTACGACATGGTGGTGAAGGAGAACATCGGGATCGGCCGCGTCGAAGACATGCACAATGAGCAACGCATCCAAACGGCCGCGCGCCAGAGCATGGCGGCCCCGCTGATCGACCAACTGCCGATGCGCTACGAACAGATGCTGGGGCGCAGGTTCGACAACGGCGCCGAGCTTTCCACCGGACAGTGGCAAAAGATCGCGCTGGCGCGCGCCTATATGCGCGACGCGCAGGTTCTAATTCTGGACGAGCCGACGGCGAGCCTCGACGCCCGCGCGGAATACGATGTTTTCCAGCGATTTTCGGAGCTGACCCGCGGACGGATGGCGGTCCTGATCTCTCACAGATTTTCAACCGTCCGCATGGTGGACCGCATCCTGGTTCTGGAGAATGGAACGATTGCCGAGCACGGCTCGCACGACCAGTTGGTCGCTCTGGGCGGGCGTTATGCCGAGCTCTTTGAGTTGCAAGCGGCGTGGTATCGCTAATTCTCGTTTTGAGCTAATTTCCCCCTTATTCGGCTGTGTTCTTACAATCGGTTAAAAGTTCTATCGTGGTACCTTGTGCATATGTTCACAGCATATTCAGCCCGAGTGTTTAGCCTTTTGCTTACCTCTCTTCTGCTCGCGGCTGAAGACCGGGCCGATTTGTTTGCGGTGAATCGCATCAAAACCGAGGCCTTCAGCAATTCGACGGTAATGGACACCGTGTTCTACCTGACTGAGGCATCCGGTCCGCGTTTAACCGGGTCGCCGGGATACCAGAACGCGGCGGATTGGGTGGTGCGACGACTCAAGGAGTTCGGGCTGGTGAACGTTCATCAGGAAAAATGGGGGCCGTACGGTCGGGGTTGGACCAATACACATTTTGAGGCGCATATGCTGGAGCCAAGCTACGCGCCGCTGATCGGTATGGCGCTGGCCTGGTCCGGAAGTACGTCCGGCATGGTTACCGGTCAGCCGGTGATGGCCGCAATCCGTACCGATGAGGACATCGAGAAATTCCGTGGCAAGCTGAAGGGCGCGATCGTGATGACGGAGCCGCCCAAAGATCTGCAGTTTTCCACCGCGGCTCCGGCCCGCCGCTTCACTGACGCCGAATTGACGGCGGAATCGATGGCTCAAGAACCCGGCTCAGGGGGGTTCCGGTGGCAGCCTCCGGGCCAGCCGCTATTGTCGGTGGAGGAAACGCGCCGCGGACTGATCGAACTCCGCAAGTTCCGCCAGAAGATGGAAGCCTTTTTGCGCGACGAAGGAATTGCGCTGGCGCTTTCGTGGGGTCAAAAGGAAGGAGAAGGAGGAACCATATTCGCGTCGCAAGGCGGCACCTTCGACTCCAAGAATCCGGCCGGCTATCCCCTGGCGGCGCTCACGCCGGAGCACTACAATCGCATTGCGCGCCTGATCGAGCGCAAGATCCCGGTGAAGGTGGCGTTCAATATCCGGAACCAGTGGTTTGACGAGCCACAGACGTCGAACGTAATTGGCGAAATCCCCGGCAACGGCAAGAAGGACGAGGTCGTAATGCTTGGCGCCCACCTGGATTCCTGGCAAGGGGCCACCGGCGCCACCGACAACGCAGCGGGTTGCGCGGTCATGATCGAAGCCATGCGGATACTCAAAACGCTCGACCTTAAAATGGACCGTACTGTCCGGATCGCGTTGTGGAGCGGCGAGGAAGAGGGCTACCTCGGCTCCAGGGCTTACGTTAAGGAACACTTCGGCGACCGCGATACCATGAAGCTTACCGCCGAGCACGCGAAACTGGCGGGATACTTCAACTTAGACAATGGAACCGGCAAAATTCGAGGCATTTACCTGCAAGAGAACGATATGGTCCGCCCCATCTTTGCAGCCTGGCTGGCGCCTTTTCGCGATCTTGGCGCGAGTACCCTGTCGATACGCAACACCGGTTCGACAGACCATTTGATGTTCGATGCCCTCGGCCTTCCGGGGTTTCAGTTCATTCAGGATCCGCTGGATTACTCTACCCGCACGCACCACTCGAACATGGATACGTACGATCGAGTCCAGCCGGGCGATTTGATGCAGGCGGCGGCAATCATCGCCGCGTTTGCGTACGAGACCGCCTCACGGCCGGAGCTGCTTCCGCGCAAGCCGCTTCCGAAGCCGCGGCAACAGGAGGAAACGCGCACGGCGACGAAATGATTACTCGCTTCTCAGAGCCAATACCGGATCGACACCGGCCGCCCGTCTGGCCGGCACATAACAAGCGATTAGCCCCACAATCACCAAAAGGATTGCGACGGCGCTGAAGGTAACCGGGTCCGCCGCTTTCGTTCCAAACAGCAGGGTCTGAATCAAGCGGGTCAACAGCAGCGCGGCAACAAACCCCACCGCGACGCCAACCAGCACCAGCCGCATGCCCTGGCCTACCACGAGTTTTATAATTTCACTCTGCCCGGCGCCTAAAGCCATGCGAACGCCCATTTCCCGCGTCCGCTGGGCCACCGAATAGGCCAGGACGCCGTAGGTTCCCAGCGCCGCGAGCAACAATGCGAGCGCCGCGAACACGCTCACAAACTCTGTTGTCAAGCGCGGCCGGGCGACTGATTTTGAAAGCATGTCGTCCATGCTCAGGATGGTGGAGAACGACAGTTCCGGATCGATTTCTCTTAATTTCCGCCGCACTGCGTCCACTATCGACGCGGATTGGGAATTCGAGCGGACCACCAGCCCCATCAAGGTGACCGGGCTCTGCAGTTGCGGCAAGTAAATTTGATCGACGCTGGCGTCACTCAAACCGATAATCCGGACGTCGCCAACGACGCCTACGATTTCCAACGGATGAGTGAGGTCGCGTGAAAAAGCCAGTGTCTTCCCGATTGAGTCCTGATTGCGGAAATAGCGGTTGGCGGCGGATTGAGTGATGATGGCCACGGGTCGCGCGTTAGCCACATCGTGCGCATCGAAGGTTCGCCCACGCAATAACGGAATCCGCATCGCCTCGAAATAGTCGGGAGTAATCTGCGCGACGGCGATGATCGGGTCCTTGCCAACGCCTTGGCAGACCAGGCTCTGTGGGCAAAAATAGACGTTGCGGTCGTCGCCCGATAGAGGGAGGGCGCTCACCAATCCGGCGGCCTGGACGCCGGGAATCGCCTGCACGCTTTCCTGCAGCCGGCGAAAGGCATCGGCCCGGCGCGGGGGTTCCGTATAGCGGCTCTGGGGCAGCTTGAGGTAGAAGGTCATCACTCCGCCGGCGTTGAATCCGGGATCGACGCTTATCAAATTGAGAAAGCTTTTGATTAAGATGCCCGCTCCCGCCAGCAGCACCACCGCCATGGCCACCTCCGCCATCACCAGCAGATCGCGGGTTCGGCCACCAGCCTGGCCGGAGCTGGAATTGCGGCCGCCTTCCTTCAGAGTTTTGTGCAAATCTTCCTTAGACCCCTGAAAAGACGGAAGCAGACCGAGGACCACGCCCGTGACGGCACAGACCAGCAACGTGAAAGTGAGAACCGCGATGTTCACGTGGATCTCCTCCACGCGCGGAAGCGTGCCGGCGGGCAACAATCGGAGCAAGCGAATGCTTGCCATGGCCAACACCACGCCCAGAATTCCTCCCAGACCGGAGAGCAGCAGGCTTTCGGTAAGGAACTGGCGTGTCAGGCGCAGTTGCGATGCTCCGAGCGCGCGGCGTAAGGCAGTGTTGCGCGCGTGCGCCGGCACTCTTGCCAGCAACATGCTCGCGATGTTGGCGCAGGCGATCAGCAACACCGATCCGACGGCGGACATCAAAGCCCACAACGAAACGCGCACGCGGCCAACCAGGCGGTCTTTTAGCGGGGCAATGCCGAGTGTGCAATTCTTCGCGTCCACGAAGTCCGGGTTATCAGTGGCGTAAGCGCTGTTGATCGAGTCCAGCTCCGACTGTGCGCGAGCCAGGCTCTCGCCGGGCTTCACGCGGCCGAAAACGGTCAAATACGTGGCCCCGAACCGAACGCGAAATCCGAGGGTGGCGTGTTCGAAAACGTGCGACAGCCAAACGTCGGGCTCGGGCTGCTGGAAGGGCAGTTGGAAACTAGCGGGCAGGACTCCCACGATCGTCGCGGTTTTGCCATCGACGGGAACGGTAACTCCCAATATGTTCGGATCGGTCGAGAAATGATCGCGCCAGAATCTATCGGTAATGATGGCGGCGATGGGGGAGCCCTCCCTATCCTCTTCCGGCAAAAAGGTCCGGCCGCGCGCCACCTGGACTTCCAATACCTGAAAGAAATTCGCACTGGCTCGCGCCGCGTGAATTTGCTCCGGGACGCCTCGCGTGGTGAGGCTGAGCGCAATCGGATGATATGCGGCGATGCTTTGAAGCGTGTGAGATTGCTCCCGCACGCGAGTAAATTTCGTGAAGGAAACCGGTAGGGTGGTGGATTCCTGGCTATCCCGATGCTGCAGGGCGGTGACGACGGAAACCAACTGTTGCGGATCTTTATACGGCAGCGGCTGGAGCAGCACTCCGTCAATTACCGAGAAAATGGCTGTATTGGCGCCAATCCCGAGGGCGAGCGTTAAGATTACTATGGCGGCAAAGCCCGGGCTCTGCGCCAGCATACGCTTGGCTTGTCGCAGATCTTGAACTAAGATTTGCATTGGTGCGCCGCTTCCGCGGACCCTTGACAGAACATAGCTCAGAGTTTATCAACTTCGTATGCGCGTTGCCAATTAATGTCGGGAGCACGTTGCTTTTATCATAATCGCGCATTCTCTTCATCCTAAATGAGTTGATACAGCGCCCAGTTGATACAGCCCCTTGACGGGTGAAAAAAAGTCCGATATACTTGCGGGGATGGGTAAAGTTGTGCCGACTTAAAAGGAGAGTAACATGGAAAATACTTTTAGTGTTCCGACGCTGACCGACACCGAAAAGATGGACGAACTGATGGGCTTCGAGATGAAAGAAGTCGAAGCGGATTGCTCGGTAGCCAACGAGAAGGCCGGCATCACCGGCTGTCTTAGCTGCTCGTAGTCATTTAACAAAGCAACAAAAGGGGGCTCTGGCATGGGTTGGAATCAACGCATTGCGGACGCCCTCTATCTTTGACGCAGTCAAAGCCCCGAATCCGCGCAAAAGCCCCGAATCCCAGGATCCGTCATGGAAAAGTCTTTAGCGAGCGTCGTTGACGCCGTTTCGAGCGAGGAATTGCCCCTGAACCTCTGCGATTACATGGTCTATCGCCACATTCGGGAAGGCCGGGGCGATTCGATCGCGCTCCTGTATAAAGGTTCCGAACTCACATACTCAAAAATAGCCGACTTGGTTTCCCGCTCCGCCTTGGTGCTTCGCGCGCAAGGAGTGCAACCGGGCGATCGCGTTCTTTTACTGCTGCCGGACGCCCCGGCTTTCGTCGCGCTATTCTTCGGCATCCTTCAGGTTGGCGGCATCGCCATCCCGCTCAATCCGGGCTTGGAAGAGGTGGAGGTCTCCCAAATCGCAGTTCACGTGAACGCGAAAATCGCATTCGTCGATGAAGCTTTGCAGGGCAAATTCGCGGGGCTGGAGGCTGCTGGAAGGCCGGTGATGACGGTTGGCGATTGTGTTGGCCGCCGCGCGGCATTTGAACAGCAGGCCGAATCCGGTGCCGACCTGCAAGTGGAACGCGCCGTTGATGCTGTCGGATATATCCTGTTCAGTTCCGGGACTACCGGCGCGCCGAAAGGCATTCCCCACCGCCATACGGACATTATCGACTGTATAAAAGCTTATTCTTTACCCATTTTGAACATGTCGGCCGCCGACCGCGTTTTAGCCGTGCCGAAGCTGACTTTCGGCTATGGTCTCGGCGGGAACCTGCTCTCCGCTTTCTACGTTGGCGGCGCATCGATCCTGGTTCCGGAGCCCTCTTCCTGGGAATCGATAGGAGAAGCGGCGGCGCGATACAGCCCCACCTTGTTCCTGGGTCAGCCGCGCTTGATTTCGAATCTCTTGGACGGGCATCTTCCCGAGGCCTTTCAGCACTTGCGGGTGGCCGTGAGCGCGGGCGAGGTGCTCGCGCCAGCGCTGTACCAAAGATGGCGCGCCAAACTCGATGTGGAATTGCTCGACGGCTTCGGCTCCACCGAGATCGGCCATGTCTTCATTTCAAATCGAATTGGCGATGTGCGCCAAGGGTGCGCCGGCCGGGTGCTGGACGGGTTTGAAGCAAGGATCCTGGATGATGCCGGCGCCGAAGTCGGCCCCGATACCGTAGGCCATTTGTGGATCCGCGGTTCGTCGCTGGCGTCCGGCTATTGGAACGATCCGGAACGAACACGCCAACATTTCCGCGACGGCTGGGCCCGAACCGGCGACTTGTTCCGGCGTGACGAGGAGGGTTACTATTACGCCACCGGCCGCTCCGATGACATGATCAAGGCCGGATGCGGCCAGTGGGTCTCTCCGACGGAAATGGAAGCGCTGCTGCTGGAAGACGAAGTGGTTTCGGACTGCGCGGTAGTCGGCTTCGCCGACGAGGATGGCGTTGTGCGGCCCAAGGCTTTCATCGTGCTGCGATCCGGATTGCGGCCAAGCGTGGACATCGAAGAAAGGCTGAAGCGGATGGTGGCGGAGCGTTGGCCGGATCTCCCGCATAAGCAACTTGGAGCGGTCGAATTTGTTTCCGCGCTGCCGCGCAGCTCCACCGGCAAGCTCCAGAGATTCCGCCTGCGTCCCGCGACTCTTACGGAATTCTCTTATGAGTGCTAGCGCGCGGTGAGCGTCAAAATCCAACCATTCCTGTTCAGTGTATTGCCATCTCCGGCGGGCGATTGGGTGGCGTCTTCCGTTGCGTGGCACGGACCGTCGCATGGCCTCAGCGTCCTCATCGGCCCGAGTGACGGGAGCCGGTCCGACCAAATCGTCTCTTTCGACAAGTTGCTATCAGCCCCTATGAGTTGGTCCTCCGACAGCCGCTTCTTTGCGTGCGCCCAGTATGACGCCTGCTACATCTGGGAAGGCGGACGCGTCACCACCCGCAAGTTGCCGGCGCCGGTGCGCGAGTTGGCCTGGGACCGCGAGGGTGAGTTGTGGGGTCTTAGCCGCGATTTGTTGTGGAGGGCCTCGCCGCGGAACAGCTTCACGCCCAAACTGATTATGGACGGCGTGATGGCTGTGTCAGTGGCGTCTGACATTGTCGCGGCGCGGCGCGTGCAAGGGTTATTGGAGATCGTCTTTGTAACGGCGCCGGAACGCCCCGCTTTGGCGTGGCCCGGCACACTGCAAGCGCGGCCGGCAATGGCCGCTTCCGCCGATGGTTCCGGCTTGTTTGTCTGCGCGCAGGAACGTTCCGGGCCGTCGCGTTTGCGAACCGAGATCGCCTATGTGAATGTGTCGTCGGGCGAGTCGCAACGCTTGTTTGCCGGCGACATGGCTACGGGATTAGGCGGCCCAATCGCGAACTGGTCGCCTTGGACGGGCGGCAGCGCGCTGCTGGTGGGCGAGCTCGATGAATATGCCCGAGTCTTCAAGGTGGACGCGGACGCCAAAGAACCGTTGCCTCTCAGTCCGCCGGGATTGGAAGTTTCGGCGTTCGCCGCCTCGGCCGCGACCGGCCGTGTCGCAATCGTTGGAACACCGTCCTCTGAAGATCGGTGCGGCTTGGAAAACTGGTTGTTTGTGCATGAAGGTACCGAGAACACGCTGGTGAGTCGCGGCGTCAATTCGCAACCGGAATGGGATGGCGGCGGCCGGCGTTTGTTTTACATCCACGCCATGGATGGGTTTCGGTCGCGGATGCGTTTTTACGAGCCTCAAGACGGCGCCGCTCATACCGCCGCTGACGAGCCGAAGTCTGGTTTTGGCGCCTGCCGGCCGGAGCATTTTTCGATTTTGGAACTATCGCGTCCGGCCACGACGAAGGCTGCGTTGATTCACCTGCAAGGTCCGCATCGCCGTTTTTTGAATGGGCCACAACCGACATTTTTCCACCACGCTCTGCTCTCACTGCTGGAAGAATTTGCGGATGCCGGAGTCCTGGTTCAATGCCCGAACAGCGTGGGGGCCCTCGGCAAGGGTAGAGATTACCGTGAAGGATCCGCGTCCTGGCTCACCGAGACCATAACGACTCTGGCCAGCATGACCGCCAGTTTAAGGAATGCTGGATTTGAGCGAATCGGCGTCGTCGCGGGGAGCCTGGGAGCGCTTCCCGCCATCCATTTTTTAACGAGTCATCATCTCGCGGCGGCCGCTCTTGTTTCTCCCGTGTATCATCCGCGTATTCCCGCGCTAAAGGATTGGCAGCACCTGTTTGGCGACGTGGCGAATTTGCCGGGACCCGAGCAACTCGCCGCCACCATCCGGACGCCGCTCTTGATTCTGCATGGATTACAGGACGAAATGTCCGCCGCCGAGCAATCCTCCCGTTTTGCGTCGCGCATATCGTCCGACATTGCTTGCGAATATCTGACATTTTCGGATGAAGAGCATATTTTCCGGCGTCCGGATACTTGGGAGACCGGGCTGTCGGCGGTTATCGGTTTCCTGCGCCTCCATTTAAATCTTGTCCGCGAGACCGCCGCCGAAGAGCCCGCGAACGATCCACGGCTGAGTTCCAATTTGTTACCCTTGGTGTAAATTATGAGGTGTAAATTATGATTTCCCCCTCGTCCGCCCCCGTAACCAGCGCCCCTTCATCGAAGAGCGCAATGCTCGCATTTGCCGCAAACGTGGCCGGCGCGATTCAATCGGCCACCGGCGAAGAAGCTTTGGTGCGGCGGGTGAGACAGATGCTCATCGATGCCATTCATGACGAGACTTTCTCTCTCGACTGCATCGAAGAAGCCATCGACGCCATACAGCCGCCCTTGTCGGACTGGGTTAATCCTCCGATTGTGAACGACGAAGTAAATAATTTTTCAGTTCGCCTGATTTATTGGCCGCCGCGTTTTCTGAACAGCGCGCACGAACATACTTTTTGGACCGTGACCGGCGTCTTTTCCAACGCACTCACTTTTCGTACGTATTTTCCCGACACCGGGCAGAACGGCGAAGGCTTTCAAGTCGACCGCGAAATCAAAGGCAAACGGGGTGAGGTTGGCTTTATTTTGCCGCCCTGCATCCATACCGTGGGCAACGAAGCGGATACTCCATCGATTTCGATTCACGTGTTCAGCGGGCCTAAGCTAATCGAGGATTCGTTCGAGCGCGGGAGGACCACCTGGTATCCCGACGAAGGCAGTCCCGACCCTTCCCCGATGTTTACGCTTAACCACGCCTTTCAGGCCATGATCGCGTTGCTGGATTCTCTCGACAACCCCCGGGCGCTGGATCTGCTCGACCGCATTTTTGCCATCGCCGGCGCCCCCGCGCGTCTGGCTTGCGCCAAAGCCATCGCCCGGCGCGATAAAGTCCGGGCCGGGCATCGCCTGCTGGAACTTGCTGAACAATGCACCGGAGAGGATGCCGCCAAACTACACAAACTGGGAACGGCGTTCCTGGCGGAGCAGGTGTCGAAATAGGCCATGTCGCTGCTGATCTACCAAGCCGCGCTCGCGCGCACCTACCTGGATGCAAATCTGCGGACAGCGGTGCGTGCCGGGGACCAGTCGGCGCTGGCGGAGTTCGACCTCAGTCCCGATGAGTTCAGGAATATTCAGCAGTTGATTTGCGATCGAGCGCAGGAGATTGATCTATTTGCGACTACCCTGCAACGCAAGCGCGTGGAGCGCCTGTCTCTTGCTTACAAGTTGCTCAGGGGGCACCTGGGGCCAAACCGGTGGAAGTTACTCTGCGATCGGTACTGCGCCCAGGTGACTGTTCAAGCGTTCATGACGCCTGAACAGGATTGCGCGCGATTTGGAGCATTCGCCAAAGAAAACTTAGACCCGCCGGCCGAACACGCGGACCGGTTTGAGGACTTACTCATATTTGAGGGAACCAAAGCGGAAGTCGACGCCGTGCTGCTGCCGCAGTGGTCCGGCAATGCGCCATCCGATCCACTGCCCGCCGAAGCCCGGCCCTACTTGGCGCCCCACGCCCGCCTGCGAGTGTTGCGTTACCTACCGCAGGTCCTGGCGGATTGGGCCAACGGAGCGCTTCCGCGGCCGGTCCCCGAAAGCGCCCCCGTTCACTTGATTTTTTTCCGCCGCGCGAATGGCGCCGACGTGAAAGTGATGCAGATCGGGCGCTGGCTCGCGGCCTTGTTGGATCGGGCGGACGGACGCGCGACGTTGCCGGAACTGGTCGAGCAAATCGCAAGCCTGTCGCGTCAGCGCATGACTTTGCAGGACGTCTGGAAATCAATGACCGCGCTGGCGTCGACCGGCATAATTGCCTTCAGCCGGCCACAAGGAGAACCATCGTGATATTGCCAACCGAACGGCTGGGAGTTGGTCTCGGTTACCGGCCGGAACTCGCCGCGGACCTCGATCGGTATCCCGGCGAAGTCGATTTTCTGGAGTTCACGGGAGACCACTGCTTTAGTCCGTCTTTGATGGCGCAGGCGCAGGCGTGGTCACGCAGAATACCTGGAGTTTGTCATTTCCTGAGCCTCTCAATTGGCACCGCCGAGCCGCTCGACCCGGAGTACACGGAAAAAGTCGGCGAGGTGCTCCGGCAATTGGGGGGGCCCTGGTTCAGCGATCATCTCGCCGTTACGCGCGTCCAGGGTGTCGACCTCGGACATTTGTCGCCGGTCGCGTTCACCGAAGAAACGGTGGAAATCGTGAGCCGCAAAGCGATTTATTTGCAGGAGCGGTTCGGGATGCCATTCCTGCTTGAAAATATTACGTCTCACTTCACACTGCCGGGCGCCTCATTGACCGAATGGGATCTGCTTACTAAAATCGTCGAAAGATCCGGCTGCGGGATTTTGCTGGACGTCAATAATGTCTACGTCAATGCGAGTAACGCCGGATTCGATCCGTATGATTTCCTGCGCGGGATTCCGCTCGATCGAGTTTTGCAGATTCACCTGGGCGGCGCCGTAATGCGGGATGGCGTGATGATCGATTCGCACGGCCATCCAGTGCCCGAACCGGTCTTCGACCTGCTCGAGTTTGTGTGTGATAACTCGCCCGTGTCCGCCATTTTGCTGGAACGCGATAGGAACATGCCGGCCTTCGAAGAATTAGCCGGCGATATGCGCCGCGCGCGATCCATCCTGGACGGCGCGAGGACTGCTGAAAGCGCACCGGCGAAGGCGCTGCCGGCCTGATTTTCCCAAGCCATGCGAATTTGCATCATTGGGAAGTATCCGCCCATTGAGGGCGGCGTTAGCTCCGACACCTACTGGAATGCTCGCGGCCTGGCCTCCTACGGACATCAGGTATTTGTGGTGACGAATGCCGAGGAAGTGGACGCGCCGTGGCGGATGGAGATGAGCAATAGCACGTATTCGGGCCCTGACTATGCCTGGGCCGACCAAGGTTCCGGCGGCCGCGTTCACGTTACCAGCACCCAAGGCTCGGACCCCGCCGTCGAGTATCACATACCCTATAACAACCCCACGGTTTCGCGGCTGGCCGCGGTGGCAACCGATATCGTGCGATCTAATTCTTGCGATATCGTTTATGGCCATTATCTGGAGCCATATGCGGTCGCGGCTCACTTGGCAAGTAATTGGTGCGGCGTGCCCTACGTTCTAAAACACGCCGGCTCGGATTTGTTCAAGCTGGCGCAAATACCCACGTTGCGCACCACCTACGCGGAAGTGCTGAAAGGCGCCCGACGAGTTATTTCGCAGGGTCTTGGCGTCGCCGAATTGATCGCCATGGGCGTTGCTCCCTCGCGCATCGTATCCGATGCCGGCTCGGGAGTTCCCACGGCTTACTTTCACCCCGCCGTGGAACCGCTGAGCGGAGACGAGTTCGTCGTCCCAGCGGAAGGCCCGGACGACCCGCTCGGCGCCCCACTTGACGCGCCTTGGCCGATCTTGGGAATTTACGGAAAGATTGGGGGCGGGAAAGGGTCCTTCGATCTCCTGCAAGCGATCGCTGAACTTACCAAGGCAGGTTTTCCACTCTATCTGGTGGCGATGGCGCATGGCCGTCAGGAGGGACGCTTCCGCCAGGCCGTCCGCGATATGGATTTGGAACGGTATGTGCGAATCCGCCCGTTTCTGCCAAATTGGCGCGTCCCCGCGTTCCTGCGCCGCTGCACCGCGGTGGCGATGCTGGAACACGACTTCGAGATCGCGGCCCACATGCCGGTGAGCCCGCGCGAGGTAGTGGCATGCGGGGTTTGTTTAATTGTTTCCGAGGAGATCGCGCGCAAGCAGCCGTTTCGCGCTCAGATCCAAAACGGCCGCAATGCCGTGGTGGTTCGCACTCCGCGCGACTATTCTGTTTTGGCCGAAAGCGTGCGATATGCGCTGGAGGACCGCGCGCGGGCCATCCAAATCGGAATGCAAGGTCATCGCGATCTGAGTTTAGGCGTCAGCCATGAGCAAGCCATCCAGGCTCTGGAGTCGCTTCTGACCAAGGTTGCCCACTCGGACCATTTGGAAACGCCATCTTCGTACGCTAACCTTTTTCGCCGGGTGTTTCCGCTTACCGGCGCACTTCTAGATAGCAATCAGCGTGAAGTTTTGGACCAAGCCATTGCCTGCGGACCGGATCGCTGTCGAAATGCGGCGGAGTTGGCCAGCCTGGTGCGCGAATGCCTCGCCGGCGATCCGGGCGCCTGCCTGGTTTCTGAAGCTTGCCGATACGAGGAGAAGGTTGAGGCGTGGCGGGCGCGCCGGACCGACGTCCGGATTTCAGAGGGTCATGCACCCTGCGTGCGCGGTGGATGGTCTATGAATGAAGTGCCTCGGTTTGCATGCGATTTTGAGATCGATACGTTTGCGTTTGACGTCAACGCGGCAACAACCTGGCTGAAGGCCATGGGCGGGAGCCGGTCGCCCTGGAGCGGCGTCACGCGGGTCCTGTTTTCATCGTGCGGCGGTCCGGTGATTGTCGGGGACAAAATTCTGGCGCTCCTGAAACTAATTGAAAGAGGAACGCTGGCGATCCGTGAGCTGCAACAGTCACTCAGCGGTACCGCCGGCGTTGGGGCCAGTATGGATGCCGGTGGACTATTGCCGGTGATCGAACGCTTCTATTGGATGGGCCTGATAACGCTCCATGCATAAGGGATATAGCAGCATTTTTGAGGGAGGTTTAAGATGACAACGCAATTCGACCGGGATTTGTACTGCTTACACTGTTCGGGCTTCGCGATACTTCCCAGGCTTGTGGACACCCAGCGCGTAGACGCTATTGCTCGCCGGGCCGCGGAGTTCGAGGAAGAAGTTGCCGAGTTCGTAGACGGTGGCGGCAGCGCGATACTCCGGCACAATTGGCCGTTGCGAACTACCCGCTGCCTCTATGCAATCGTCCCTGAAATTCAAGATCTGGTCATGGATACCGCGGTGCAATTCGCCCGCGCTTACCTGGGGCAGCCGGTCTTGCGCGATTGCCTGATTCAGACCAATATGCCCGATACGCGGAACGCGGGCCGCGGCCTGGGGAGCGATGTCAGCTATCACCGCGATACGTTGTGGCCTTCCGATGTAATCCGCCCGATGTATCTGCACGTATTTCTTTTGCTGACAAATTTCACTCGCGACAACGGAGCCACCGTAGTTGTGCCCGGCACGCACAAAGTACGCGAACCCGGTTACTACTTTAAGCAGACCGATCCCAGGGAGCCCCAGGAAGGCATCAACTATCGCCTTTATGAACGGGAATACTTTCCCAGCAGCATACAACTGGAGGCGCCCCGCGGATCTCTCGTCCTTTTGGATCCGATGGCCATTCACACGCAAGGAAACAACGTGTTGCAAGAGCGCCGCTCACTTCTCAACATGACCTTCCGGTCTTCCGACATACCTGGCACACCGGCGCTGCTGAACGCCCGTGCGATAGCGGAGCGTTTCGCCCGAGTGCCCATGCGCCCGGACTTTCTGGAACTGTTGGAATCGAATCCGCAGTTGCCGGCGCACTTCGGCCCGCTGGGCAATAAACTGCCGGAGCCCGCAATCTCCCGCTAACGCCGCGCCGGACCGGCAACAAGCTGTTCTAAAACCTCAACCGCTTTGGCGGGGCCGGGCATGGCATCGATTTCCGTCGCGATTCGCCGAGCGGCGGTCCTGTAGCCCGGCTCATCCAGGAGTGCCCGGATATCCCGGCGAACGGTTTCGGCGCTAATGTCCTTTTCCAGCAGCATGCGGCCGGCGCCTACCTTCTCGCAAGCAAAAGCATTGCGGAACTGCGCCGCCCCGCCGCGCGGCGTAATGATCAGCGGCAGCCCGTGCCACAGTGCTCCGATGAATGAACCGCCTCCGCCGTGATTCATCACTACGTCGCAGTGCGGCAACAGCAGGTCCTGCGGTATGAATTGCTCGACATGGACGTGCTCCGACCGCAGGCCCATCACGGCCGGATCGTTGTTCTCGCCAACGGTCATAATCACGTTTAGATTCTCGGTGGACAATCCCTCCACAACAGCCGTGAAGATATGTGGAGCCTCATTGAAGGCCGGCACAGTTCCCAGAGTCACGTAGACCGTGGGACGCCCCGATAAACGATCGATCAAGGATGGCGGCACGGATTCGCGCGGACCGTTATACAAAATTGGCTGCACTAGCCAGGAACGGCCCAGTTGAGAAACGGGTTGGCCTTGTAGACTGGGCGGGCACAAATCCAGGAACAAATATCGATATAACCCCCCAATCGCGACCGGGGCAATTCCAGATTCCCGCCAAAACTGCGCCAGTTCGCGGTGGAGCCGTTTGAGAATGAACGGCGATCGTACCGGCGAAGGCCAACCAACCACGACGTTAGGGACACCTAACAACGCGCCGACCAGCGCTCCTCCGTATTCCGTTTCTTCATGCAGAATCAAATCCGGCCGCCATTGTCTGGCGAAGGGCATCAGGCTGTCGCGCAAGGCGCGCGGCGCCAATCGGGTGAACATCAGGGCGGCTTTTTGATCTTCGGGCAGGCCCTGAGACGCTTCAACATCCCGCGAAATCGCGTCTTGCAGAGCGGACAAACCAAGGCCCGCGGGGACCGCGGTAAATCCGGCGGCTGTCAATTCCGGCTGAAATTCTTCCGCCGCGGCAAAGACGACTTCATGACCAGCGCCGGCCACCGCTCTGGCCAGCGGCACCATGGGATAAAAATGCCCCTTGGTAGGGACGCATGTGCAGAGAACCTTCAAAAAATGGCGCTCCCGTGCATGGTTAACGGGCGTTTACGCCGGCGGTTTGCTCCTGCGCCGGAATATAGTGGTCGAGCATATAGGTAGTGACTTGCTCCACGACATCGTCCTGGATATGACGCGCATCGGCCAGGAACGCAGCCGGGCCACCGGAGGTGACGATCTCGTATCCAGGATAGTAATCCACTTCCGGAAACTTACGGGTAAGCCTCCGGGCGCACACCAGCAGGACTGACTTTGAAAATGTATTCGCCGTGACGCAGTCGGTCCCGGAGAACGAAGCTTCCAGTGGGACCGGCGATACGGTCAGCACAATTTTCCTGAGGCCCATGGTCATCAGCGCCCGCACCATTCTTTCCAGCAGAGGATATGCGTCATCGACGTCCAGGACACGCATCTCGTAACGTCCTCTGCCGCCAAGCATAGCGGCCGCGGGCGGCATGCGGTTTAAGTATAACTTTGTTACATTATCGTACCAAGCCTCGACTAATCCCAGCGTAACGATGGCCGTTTCGCATCGGAACAGCGAGGCATATACCTGGTCAATTTGGGCTCGACGTTCCAATAGGCGATCCATGCTTACGCTGGCTACATATTTGGAAAGCATGAGATCGACAAAGCCGTCGTTTTCCGGAGAGATACATAGGTTTTCGAACGAAGCTCCGCGGGCGGCGAATTCCGCGCGCTGGCACATCGTGCCGGGGTTGAACTCGTTCAATACGCCGTTGGGCCGCCCATCTCCGCCAACCCGCTCACGTTTTGACGTGCGGAAGCCCAGGGTCGGGAGGTCAAACTCCGGAAGCTTCTCCTCGATGTGGCGAACAAAGCAGGAGCCCATGGTGAACACGGAGGTTCTCTTTGAGATGGTGAATCGCGGGAAAATCCTCGGGAATACGAGGCCGTTTCTGACGCGGGCGTCATCTCTGTCCGGAAAAAGGCTTGCGGCGCCCAGACTGGCCGCGTTTTCGAATTCCTGTTCCGCTGTCATAATACCTCCAAACTATCAAAAATCGTGACGCGCTGTCTTTTATTTTCATATCGCCGTTATTGCCATCCGCAAAGAACCGTCGCGATCGTTAGCGGCCGGAAAGCGCTGGGTAAATGAGCTAGAAGGCCTGCCCGCCGGTTCGATCGCCGCACTTGCCGAAAAGCTCTGCATTGGCAACAGTGTTGGTGTTGGTTTTGATTTTGTTTTACTCGAAGTGGAGCGCCCGCATCGGATCCACCGACGCCGCGCGCCGCGCCGGCACCAGGTTCGCCAGCAACCCAACGCAGGCTACACCCAGCAGCACCGCCGCGTAGATCCACGGATCCCGAGCCCTTACCCCGAATAGAAGCGTCTGCAATAACCGGACCGCGACGAGCGCGCCCCCGGCTCCCAAGGCTATCCCAATCAGGACCATCGACATTCCATTGGTCAGAATCTGTCGCATCACTTGGCGCGGTTGCGCGCCTAGCGCCATGCGAATCCCGATTTCCTGAGTGCGCTGGCTGACCGCGTAGGAAACTACGCCGTAGATGCCGGCCGCCGCGAGAACCCCACGATAATGGCCAATGCGCCGAAGAGCCAGGAATAGGCTCGCCGCGCCCATAGCGACCGGTCCAGCCGCTCGGTCATGGTGCGGATATCGAACATCGGCAAATCGGGGGCCATCTGCCGCAGCACCTCGCGCGCGGGCGCCACCAGCATTTGCGGTTCAATGGCGCCGCGCAGCACGATGCTGATCGAACTCCGGGAAACACCCCGAAGCGGAAGGAAGACACTGGGCTTCATCTCCTGGTCGAGTCCGTAATGTTTCTCGTGGCGCGTGAGTCCTACCACCTTAATCCAATCTCCTTTACTTCCCTTGGTTCGGATTCGTTTGCCGATCGGGCTCGCACCAGGCCAGTAATGCTTGGCGAAGGTCTCATTTACCACCACGCCGCGGATATTTTTCGAATCGGCATCCTGCTCCTGAAATGCGCTTCCGGCAAGGAACGTCATGCCGATCGCGTCGAAATCCGGGTGTCACTACGACTTGCAGAACTACGGGATTCTTGTCGGTTGGACCCAGCGGCGGATTCCCTTCGGCTTCCCAAAAGTTGCCCCAGTGGCCGCCCAGCGGTGGAGCGGATGAGGCCCGGCGCGGACCGCATCCGCTCCACCAGATTCTCGAAGAACGCGATGCGCTGCTCGGGCTTTGAATATTTGCAGCCCGGCAGATTTATCGCAAAAGAGATCACGTTCTCCGGCCGGAATCCGGGATCGACATTCAAGACCTTGTGAAAAGCTTGCACCAGCAGAGCCGCTCCGATTGACAGCATCAAAGCCAGACCAATCTCACAGACCACCCGAGCGCCCAATGTCGCGCGCCGCCCGCGCGAGAGCGAGCTGCGAACCCCAGCGTCCATCAACGATCCGCGCGTATCCACCTTCGACGCCTGGATGATCGGCGCCAGTCCAGATGTCATCCCGACCATTCACACTGATCCGTCCCAGCATTAATATCATCAGCCCGCCGATGTTCTAGGCCAGACGCTCTGATTTCGATCCACGCTTTCCAACCGCGTTCCAGCCCAGGGGAATTTCTCGATTTGCGGCCCAAATCGAATATTGTTCCTCGTGGTTTATCACCACTTCGTACACTGTCGTATCTTCTTGGTCGTTAGGGGTCATGTTCGAAGCTCCTGTTTTCAGATCCGAATCGGCTCCTGTAGCATTTCGCCGGCCGGCCTGATTTCGTGTATACGCAGCGAGCATCCGCGGCTGCGCAATGCGACGGCGCCGGAGTATCCGGGCGCGGGACGGAACGCATCGAGGAACCATTCCCGCGGCTCCTGACTGCGATCGTGGACGCCCAGCAGAGCGGCGGGTTGGCCCGGAGCGAGGGAAACCCAAAAACTGTCCAGCGGGATCGACAACCCTCCGCCGAGAGACTTGACGTAGGCTTCCTTCCGCACCCAGCAATCGAAGAAAGCAGCCTCGCGCTCCGTCTCCGGGACACGCAGAAGTTCCTCATATTCCGTCCCTGAAAAAAACCGGCGGGCGATTGGTTCCATGTCCGCTATCGGCCGTTGCATC
>CATPCJ010000381.1 GCA_955652915.1 uncultured Bryobacteraceae bacterium | reverse complement strand
GCATACGACAGCGTGCGCGTGGGGCTGATCACGGCCGTCTGTTCGCCCCGCTCGGCGGCCTGGACCAGGAACAGTTCATGCAGCAGAGCCTGCGGTTGCGGTTGGGCCGTGGCATTGGCTCGCGCGCGACGCTCCACCTGCTCAGCCGGCAGCAACCACCCGCGCTCCCGCGCCTGCCAGCTCGTTTCGTCCTCCGCCAGACGACGCAGCAGCCGGCAGTAGGCCTCGAACATCTCCTCCACCACGCCCTCCGCGAACAGGCCCACTACCGAGTCCCACACGAATACCAGCTCTCCTTGCTGCTCGCTGACGCCATGGTCGAGGTACACTTGCGGGGTTTGGCTGATGCCCTCCCGCAGTTCGTTCTGCCAAGCGCTGAGCAGGTCGTCGGAGCCGACGTTTTCCTCAAACAGCGTGCTGGTGAGGACTATCGGCATGCGAGCGCCGGAAGGGACGCCGCGGCGGTTCATCTCGCGCTGGACCCGGACGCCGCTGAAGATGCTGTGTTCCAGATCCGTCCACATCTGCTGCTGAATACGCCGCGCGCGCTGCTCGAATGTGTCCAACGGGCGCAGGTCCACGGCAAGCAATAGCAGCGAAGTAAAATCGCCGACAACCTCATTCACCTGGGGATGCAGCGGCAGGCGCTGGAAGAGCGTGAGATTCAACGTGAACCGCTGGCTCTTGCTCCACGCAGCCAGTATCTCGGCATAGGCCGCGCAGATGAGGCCCGATGGTGTCAGACCGGCTTCGCGCGCGCGGCGCTTGAGACGGGTCCATTGGTCTTTCTCAAGCCGGGCGCCCTGTCGCGCGAACCTAGGGCTCTGCAACGAACCGGCGCTGCGAGCCAGCGGAAGCTCTGGCGCAGGAGGCAGGTCGTCCAGCCGGTCGAGCCAGTAGAGCTCGGACCTTTTGTAGAAATCCGATTCACGCAGCGCGCGCTCGGCAATGACATAATCCCGGAACGAGATCTCCGTCCGGGGCAGGACGCTGCCGGGCGACCGGTACAGAAGCATCAATTGCCGCCCGAGAATACGACGGCTCCAGGCATCCGAGATGAGCGCGTCGACGCTGAAGTGAATCCGATCGTCCCCCTCGCCCAAACGCGAGACCCGGATATCGAATAGCGGCCAGCGGTCCAGCGGGAGAATCTGGTGCGACAGGAGCCGTCGCACCTCGCCCAACTGCTCCTCCGTTTGCGCTGGTGACAGCCCACGAAAATCCCGTACCTCGATCGACCATGGAGGCGTCGTTTCGAGCACACGCTGTGAGCCGTCCGAACCGACCACGGCGCGAAGCATGCCGTGGTGCTCGATGAGCCTGTGGAAGGCGGCATTCAGCCGGCCGGTATCGAGGCCGGGGAAGCCGAATTCCGAATAGTTATGCGTAGCCACATTGCCCAGGTCGAACTCGCCGCTGCGGCCGACCCAATACGCTTGCTGGACGTCGGTGAGCGGGAACGGAGCATAGTCTTCGCGCGGATTCGGGACAATCCGTGGCAGGGGAGCAGCGGTCCCCGGACCTCCCGCGTGCGCACGCAAGGCTTCCTGCACCGCTTCGGCCAGCCCGGCCACGGTAGGACTCCGGAACAACTCCCGCAACGGCACTTCCACCTGGAAGCGCTCCCGTACGCGATACATCAATTCGGTGGCGAGCAGCGAATGGCCTCCCAGCTCGAAGAAGCTGTCGTGGATACCCGAGCTGGCGATGCGCAGCGTGCCGAGCCAGAGTTCGAGCACCGCCTGTTCGAGGGACGTACCGGGCGCGACCTGTCCTTTTTGGCCTTCGCCGGAAGGGGGTTCCGGCAGCGCCCCCCGATCAAGCTTTCCATTCGCCGTCAGCGGGAGGGATGGGACGAACACGAACGCTGCCGGCACCATTGCCGCGGGCAGACGAGCCGCCAGGTAGGACCGAAGCTGAGCTCCAACGGGTACGGTGCCGGTCCTGGCGACGACGTAAGCCAGGAGCTCCGTCTCGCTGCCACCGTCCTTGCGCGCCAGAACCGCGCACGTCTCGACGTCCGCGTGGCCGAGAAGTGTGGCCGCAATTTCGTCCGGCTGCACCCGGACGCCGCGCACCTTCACTTGATCGTCCAGCCGGCCGCAAATTTCGAGCAGCCCGTCGGCGCGATAGCGTCCGAGATCTCCGGTGCGATACAGGAGATCGCTCGGATCGTCCCGGAAAGGGTTGGGAAGGAAAGACAGCCGGCTCTCCAGGGGAGCATTTACATAGCCGAGGGTCCGGAACGGCGTGCGCACGACGATTTCTCCCAGCTCGTTGGGACCACACAGGCGCCGGCCCCCCGACATCACCAGCATCTGCGTCTGGGGCAGCGGCAGACCCACAGGCTGGATCAGAGCCAGCACAGGCGCGTCCGGCGGTATCCGGTAGAAGCACTTTGCCAGTGTGGTCTCAGTCGGGCCATATAGATTGACTGCTTCGACGGAACCGGGCAGTAACCTGCGCCAATTCCGCAGCAGCGTGCCGGTCAGCGGCTCTCCGGCAAAGAAGGCATATCGCAAAGCCGGGAGCGGCATGGGTGAGGAGATCTGCGCCAGCCATGACGAGGCGACGGATGGCGTAACGTGCAGCGCAGTGATCTCCAAATCTCGCAACCACGGTAAAATGCGGTCCGCTGCGAGGTCCTCGGGATCGTCCGGGATACAGAGCAACGCGCCACTTGCGAGCGGAAGGAGGATGTCCCGCAGGACCACATCGAACGACAGGCCTGTGAGTTGTGCGCACCGGTCCGAGGAGCCGATGCTGAACGTACGCCGCTGCCAGGCGAGAAAGTGGCTCAACCCCCGGTGACTGCCCCGCACCGCTTTCGGTACCGCGGTAGTCCCGGAAGTGAAGAACAGGTAGGCTGGATCTCCCGGCAAGATCGTGGGCAGAGTGGCCGAATCAGGCAGTTCAGGTGCGCTACCAGATTCTAAGGGGCCGGCGGGCACCTGAAGAATGTGGACTCCCGGGAGTACTTGCGCGAGGGGGTCTGCATCGTCGCCCACCACCACCAGAACCCGCGCGTTTCCCTGTTCCATCATCAGCCGCCGCCGATCGAAGGGCAGTTTCGGATCGAGCGTCAAGAGTACTCCGCCGCCGAGCAGGGATCCGAGCATTGCGGCGATCAGTCCGAAGCTGCGCGGCCCCGCGATGGCCACTGTCTCGCCAGGGGTCATGCCGGCAGCCACCAGTGCAAGCGCGATGCGCCGAGCCTCGGCTGCCAGGTCTCCGTACGTCGCGGTGCGTCCGCGCTGGCGCACCGCTGGACGTCCAGGCGCCTCAGCGGCGTGCGCGAACACCATGTCCGTCACAGGCGCGTGTACGGGTTCGGCCAAGATCGCGCGTGGATCGGGCAGCCGCTTCCGGTCCTCCGGAGTGATGAGCGAGAATTCAGCGAGTGGAAGCTGCGGATTCCCCGCCACCTGTTCGAGGAGGAAGCAGTACTGCTTGAGCATCGAAGCCACTCGCGCCTGGGTGAACAGCTCGGTCTGATATTGGAGCCGAATCACAAACTGCCCGTCGCTCTCATCCACGTACACTGTGAGCGGAAACCGGGCGATTGGCTCATGGAGGTTCAGGCGCCGGATCTTCAGCCCAGGCAGCAGAAGCTCCGTTTGAGGATAGTTGTGGAAGTTAAACAGCACGTCCAGAAATGGAGTCCGGAAAGCGTTACGTTCGGGCTGCAGTTGTTCGACCACCTTCTCGAACGGAACATCCTGATCGGCGTACGCCTCTACCGCCGCTCTTTGCACGCTTTTCATCCGAGCGGCAAAAGTCGGGTTTCCTTCCATCTCGCTCCGCACGATGAGCACGTTGATGAAGAATCCGATTAGTTTCTCGAGGTCGATGTGATTGCGGCCCGCAACCGCGACCCCGATAGACAGATCCGACTGGTTCGTAAACCGATTGAGCAAGAGCTGAAAAGCTGCGAAAAACGCCACGAATGGCGTGGTGCGGGCGGACTGGCAGAGGCGCCGGATGACGTCCGACAGTTCCCTGCCGAGGATTTGCTGCTCGACGGCGCCGTAGGACCACTCCACCGCGGCGTAGGAGGCGTCGACTGGAAGATCCAGGTAAGGACGAGCGCCGGCCAGCCGCCGCTTCCAGCGTTCCAGTTGTTCGCGCAACGGCCCGCTTTCCATTCTGTGGCGCTGCCACTCCGCAAAATCGGCGTATTGGATGCGTGGGGGGCAGGCGGGCGACGGTATGCCGGAGGACAGGGCTGCATAGGCGGCGGCAACGTCCGCCGCAAACACGGAAAGCGACCAGCCGTCTGAAACCATCTGGTGCATGGTGAGCAGCACGAGGTGTTCGTCCACGGCCAGCCTGATGGCCACCAACCGGATCAGAGGCCCGCTCGCAAGGTCGAAGGGCCGGCGAGCCGCCGCATTTGCCAACCGGCCAACCACGGTTTCTTTAGCGCCTGGCGGCAGGGCCTCCAGATCGATGACGGGCATCTCCAGCACCACAAACGGCTTGATCACGGCGACCGGGGCGCCCTCGAACGCCGGGAACACGGTCCGGAGCACTTCGTGATTACGCATTACTTCGCTGATGCTGGACTTGAGCACGGCGAGCAAAAGCGGACCGGTGAATTGGAGTTGCCCGTGTTCGTTGTAGAGCGACTTGCCGGGCGCAAGCTGTTCGATGAACCAAAGCCGTTGCTGCGCGAAGGACAGCGAAGCGGTCGAACGCCGTTCCCGCTGCGGGATCACCTCCGCGCCAGCGAGGCGGCCTCGTCCGGGTGCGCGCCCCGCTGGCAGGACGCTGACGGCCGCCGTCTCGTCAATAAGTCGCGCTGGCATCAGTTGGTCTCCTCAGGGCGGGCGTGTCCGTATGCGACGCCTTCCGCCGGCTCCCGCACGCCGGGCCGCGCTATACCAGCGCCTACCGCTTCCGCAGGGCCCCAGAGGGCTGCCTCCGGCACCGGCTCCCCTGTTTCGTCGCCTCGATCTTCGGCGAGCATCGCCCGGATCACATCAGCCAGCGCGCCTACGGTCTCTGCCTCGAAAAATGCGGGCAGCGGCAGATCGATATCGAAGGCGGCGCGCAGCCGGGACACTGCCCGTGTGGCCAGCAGTGAATGGCCGCCCAGCTCGAAAAAGTTATCAGCCACGCCGATGGGACGGCGGTCCATCAACTCTTCCAGGACGGATAGGATGCCCGCCTCCACGGCATCGCTCGCAGGCACGAACGGAACGGCACTGCTCGTGCGCGACGAGTTCGGCGCGGGCAGCCGGCTGCGGTCCACCTTTCCGCTGGCGTTCAGCGGCAAAGCGTCGAGCAACACATACGCCGACGGCAGTTGCTGCTTCGGCAAGAGCTGGGCGGCATATCGGCGAAGTTCGAGCTCGGTCAGCCCGGAGTCCGCCAACGGGACCACATACGCGACCAGTTCGCGGCCGTTCCCATTCGCGCTCTCGCGCGCCAGCAAAGCCGCTTCACGCACTTCCGGATGCGCGGCCAGCACGGATTCCGTTTCTCCGGGCTCCACCCGAAAGCCTCGGATCTTCACTTGGCGATCCAGACGGCCGAGGAACTCCAGTTCCCCGTTCGCCAGCATACGCACGCGGTCCCCGGTTCGGTACATGCGTCCGCCTGGAACGCCACCGAACGGGTCGGGGACGAAGCGCTCGCCTGTAAGCGCTGGCCGGTCCAGGTATCCACGTGAGACGCCAGAGCCGCCGATGAACAGCTCTCCCGGCTGCCCAAAGGCTGCCAGGCGTTGTTGCCAGTTCAGCACGTATACCTGCGCATTAGAAACTGGACGCCCTATCCGGGGTGCGTGCGGCGCGCCTCGGACCAGCAG
Organism: uncultured Bryobacteraceae bacterium; assembly: GCA_955652915.1. Taxonomy (GTDB): domain Bacteria; phylum Acidobacteriota; class Terriglobia; order Bryobacterales; family Bryobacteraceae; genus Palsa-89. The sequence continues at coordinate 909 of CATPCJ010000381.1, read as the reverse complement.
TGAGGCTGTGGAATACGTGGTGAGCTCGGTCAAACCATACAGGTTGAAAACGCGGTCCACACTCCACCTGTCGTAAATCTCGTCGACGAGCGACTGTGGAACCGGCTCGCCGGCCATGGTCACGGTCCGGATGCCCGCTGGAATATCTCCCAATCGGAGCAGTTCCGCGACCGCGGATGGAACCGTACTGAGCAGCTTCACGGAAACGGCCGGCGGCAGCGAGGGTAACTGCAGCGCATTGTCGGCCAGAATGATCGCGCCTCCGGAAATCAACGGGGCAAAGAACTCCAACACGGAAGGATCGAAGCAAATCGAGGTCGAGGCCAGCACCGCGGAGAGCGACTCAGCATCGAACACCTCCAGCACCCAGTCCAGGAAGATGCTGGCATTGCGGTGCTCGAGAACCACACCCTTTGGCCTGCCCGTGGATCCGGACGTGTACAAAACGTAGGCTGCGTTCTCTGGACGAGCTCGGCCCGGCAGGGCGAGGGAGCTTTCAGCGGCGATCAGGAAAGCCTCAGTGTCCACGACGATTTCGGGCGTCCTTCGGCCCAACCGCGGCCGCAGGTGCTCCTCGGTCAGCACCAGCGAGGCGTTCGAATCCTGCAGCATGAACTGCAGACGCTCGGGCGGATAGTGGGGGTCCATTGCCACGTAGCTGCCCCCGGCCCTTAGAACCGCCAGGATCGCCACGATCATTCTGGGGGTGCGCTCGAGGCACACGCCCACGCGGCTCTCAGGTTCGATCCCGCGTTTCCTGAGATACCGGCTCAGCCGGTTCACCTCCTCATCCAGATCTCGATAGCTGATCCGCCGGGTTCCGCAGATCACGGCTGCCCGGTCCGGCGTTCGCGCCACCTGTGCGCCAATCAAGTCGTGAATACAGGCGGAAAGAAGTGGCCGCGCGGT
>CATPCJ010000380.1 GCA_955652915.1 uncultured Bryobacteraceae bacterium | reverse complement strand
CGCGGTTCTGTAAGTTGTGTGGTCTGAACCATGATCGTGTACCGCATTTCGATTCACTTCTTACTTCTTCTTCACACCTTTCTTAGGTGCATTGGGGTTGCTGTAATCGGTCTGAATTGTGGCGTTAATTGCTTGCAACAGGCCCTTGGCGGCATCGGCGTACTGCCCGGTTGGCGCCAGCGCCAGGTATTTATCGAGCGCTTCCTTCATTCCTGGAGGCGCGATCACTTCCCCTTTCGGCGTGGTGGTCAGTTTAGCAGACAGTGCAGTGGTGTATTGAAATTGAGCGTCGGCATAGTTGGGATCCACTTCGATCGCCTTTTTAAAAGCCGCCGCGGACGCATCCGTCTGGCCGGTGTTCACCAGCACAGCTCCAAGATTGTAGTAATATTTCCCCGCGCTAGCCGGATCGAGCTGCGCCGCCTTGTTTAATTCTCCCTGCGCATCATCGAACTTCTTCGCCTTCGCTAACGCCAAGGCGTAGTTGTTATGGTAAGCGGCATCATCGGGCTTCAGAGCAATGGCCTTCTGGTAGGCGTCCAAACCCTTGGTCATGGCGGCCGTCTGATCGTCACCAGTCTTGGTGGGCGCCAGCGCAATGTAAGCATCCGCCAAATTGGCCCAGATTACGTTCTGGTTCGGATCCATTTCGGCGCCTTTTTCGAAGGCCTGAACGGCAGCGTCGTAATTCTTGGCGGCCATTGCTTCCTTCCCGACATTGAAGGTATCGTTCAAAGCCTTGTTCTTGGCCAAGGCCGCGGCATTTTCCTTGGCGTGCTTCTCCAGCTCCGCTTTTGCTTCCTTGCTCATGCCGCGCTCTTGTTCCTTGGTGAGCTGGCCGCCGGATTCCAGGGTCTTTTGAATGGACTTCTGTTCCTCCACCGCTGCCTTCAGATCGAAGTTCACGGGAAGCGGATCGCCCAAACGAACCTTTAGATGAGATGCGGAATCGCGCTTCTGTCCGTCCACGAAAACACTCACGGTGAAGGTGCCGCCCACCGGCAGCCCGTTGTAGATATAGTGACCCTTCTTATCCGTCTTCGCGCCCTTGAAGGTGCCCTTCATGTCTTCGCGTTCGATAAGAATCTGCGCGCCCACCAGAGGCTTGCCATCCGGCCCTTTCACGTCGCCCTCGATGGCGGTGAACTGAGCCCACGAAGCTCCGGTGAACATCAGGAAACAGAAAGCGAACGAAATGCAATTGCGAAACCTGGCAGTCATGACGGTGCCCTCCCCAGAAGTCGATCTCTTCAATTTTCAGAATACTACGACGGACGCCCTGCTAATACTTGACCGCGAGTACGGTGGCCTCTCCATACGCGATGGCGCCGGCGTCGAGCGTCCCCTTGGTTAGCGGCGCGGTAAACGTGGCGAACCCGCCGGTGGTAATTCCAAGGGAGGCGAAGGCCGTTTCTCCAGCCGCTGTAGCGCTGGATGGCAATTGTTGTCTGACGGCGAGTGGAACCACAAGCCTGCCGGCCGACGCCGGCACCGCGCAGTAAAAGCTCTTCGCGCGCGATTTGGAGGGGTCATTCGCGTTCACGATGGTGGAGTTTCCAAACACCGTCAAAACCGGGTTGCCCGGTGCATTCCCGCCAGTCCAGACGATGGTGAGATCGGATTGCGGCACGTTTGCAAAATTACCCTGGTTAGTCCAAGTCAAGTTATCCGGCAGAGTGATGTTGGCTTTGAAAGCTCCTACATCCGCACCACCTGCGCCGGCAATCGTCCACGACCCAGGTCCCAAAATGGGAGGAATAAACACTGAAAGGTAGCCGCCCGTATCCTGACGGAGAATGCTGCCTGGCATAGTCCCCGCCGGACCCGTAACGCCCATCACCACCGGGTCGGCGATGAGTTCCTTGCCACCGATCAGGCTGAAATCCGGCGCCATGAAACCACCGCCGGTATTCGACTGATCGACAACCACGCAGCCGTTCAGAGGAGCGGGATAAGGCGCCGAACCGAACGCCACAGGAATGCGGTTATACATCTGGAAAACACCATTCGCGTTTACGTTGTCAAATAATCCACCAGCGCCTTCGACGGAACCGTTCAGCAATGCTATGTATGCCCGCAGCATCTGAAAAAGCCCAACATTCACGGTTCCACCGCTATCGAGCGTAGCCAGTGAACCCTGCGTGAAGCCGAGCGGGTGCGTACAAACGGAAGCACCGCCGGCGGCGATGGACAGCACGAAGTCCTGGCTAACCTGGCCGCTCGCGGTTACAGACGCCGGAACGTAGCAGCCGGTGACGACGTCGGTGGGAATCTTGAAATTGATCTGGTCGAGTCCGGGAAACGCGGGCGACCGGCCTGCATAATCGGGCGTGACGACCTTGCCGGCGACCGTCACGATTACGTTCGAGCCGACTTGAACCGCTCCCGGTGGAACGTTATCCGCTGTCGAGACCGCGCCCAGCCCGGTGCCATACAGCACGATGACTTCTCCAGGATTCGCCGCTCTCGTCAGAAGAATCGGTGAAGAATCCGCCCCGTGCTGGGATGCCGCCGGACCAGTGCCTTGAGCGTTCGCGGTGAAGACCCCTAGCTGCGATTTCACAACCGCGATCTTCGCCGGGGAACTGGTCTTCCCACTGTAGGTCACCGTTACGGTCGCGTCGCCGATGGCCGCGGTGGAGGGTAGAATCGCCGCGAGTTGGCCGGCCGACGTGTAGACCATATACGCGTTTACCGTCTTCCCTCCGCTGGTGACGGCGATCGAAGTTCCATTCGCGTCGGGGACGCTGGTGGGAAGAGGCAAACCGGCGGCAAACGTCAACGTGGCCGGGCCCATCGCCGATCCGAAGACCGCAAAAATCGAGCCTTGCGCAATAATGTTGTTGCCGATGGGCTTGGGCGGAGTGGAGGCATCGTTCGGCGCCGTCGCATAACTGGCGGCGTTAACGATGCCGTTGATGACCGGTTGGCCAACCGCCGATGAAATCAAACCGAAGGCGATAGCTAGAAATGGTACAGGCCGCATATGCTCTTACTCTAGCGCATGGTCCGATATCCGCGTCGATCGGCGCCATGTTTAAAATATTATCAGCCGCGGATGAACGCCGATCAAGGCGGATCTTCGAAGAGAAGTGGAGCAACCACTTGCCCCCTTGGCGCATCTAAGAAACGTGCATTCGCCAGCGGTTATAATTAAAGCAAAGAAGTACCGGGGATTCGTAGATATGCGGGGAATGCTAGCTTTCCTCTTAACCGCGGCTTGCCTTTTGGGGCAGGACCCGCTGAAGCGGGCGGAGAAACTTTACGACAAAACGGACTACAGGGAATCGCTGGCCGTGCTGCGCGAGCTGCCGGCGCCCGATGCCCCCGCTCATTTTTTGATGGGCCGCGACCATTTCATGCTCGGCGAATATAAGAAGGCCACGGATTCATTCCAGAAGGCGGTTGCCCTGGAACCATCAAAGTCGGAGTATGCTCACTGGCTGGGCCGCACGTTCGGCCGTCGAGCCGAGACCTCCAATCCGTTCGCCGCGCCGATGTATGCTTCCAAGGCGCGCCAATATTTCGAGCAGGCCGTCGCGCTCGATCCGGCCAACGAGGAAGCGCTGAACGATCTTTTCGACTACTACCTGCAGGCGCCCGGATTTCTGGGCGGCGGATACGACAAGGCCGAAGCGGTGGCGAAACGGATAGCGCAACGGAATGCGGCCGAGGGGCACTTCGCACAAGCGCAGTTGGCGGACAAGCGTAAGCAGTTCGACACCGCCGAGCAACAACTGCGGCGCGCGATGGAACTGGCGCCCCGGCAAGTGGGCCGGGTCCTGGATCTGGCGAAATATCTGGCGAAGCGCGGGCGCTACCAGGAGAGCGAAGCAACCTTTGACAAGGCTGAAGCGCTTGCGCCGAATGCGCCGAATATAATGTTCGCGCGCGCGCACGCCTATATCCAGGAGAGGCGAAACCTGGACCAGGCGAAGATCCTGCTGAGAAAATATCTCAAGAGCAATCTGACGCCGGACGATCCGCCGCGGGAACTCGCGGAGAAGATGCTCAAAGAAGTTCCGGGATCCTAGCGTGGGACATAATTGTTTTCCCCTGTGGGGCGGACCCCCGGGTCCGCGCGGGACCCCCTGGTCCGGCTGTTCATTCGAAGAAGAGGCGGGCCGCGGACCGGGGGGTCCGCCCTACTAGGATGCAGAATTTCACCGAATCTCTGCGGTTCAGTCTACAAGCGCTCCAAGCGAATAAGTTTCGGACATTTCTAACCGCGCTGGGCCTGGTGATCGGCAATGCGTCGGTGATTCTGGTGGTTACGATTTCGATCACCAGCCGCGATTACATTCTCGATCAGATTCGCGGGATCGGCTCCAATCTTATTTACGGGCAGTACGCGGCGGGCACCAACACGTCCACGAAAGTCGACGCCGACTTCATCAAATTGGCCGATGTCGAAGCGGTGCGCAAACAATTGGGACCGCGCCTGATCGCGGCTACCGGCGTGATGACCAACTACGGGCGGCTGCTGATCAACGGCAAGGAACAAGACGTTTCCGTCATCGGGTCCGATGAGCAGTATCCGTTGGTGCGGAACATGGTGCTGCTCTCCGGGCACTTCATGGACGAAAACGACGTGCAGCAGCGTCACAAGGTGGCGATGCTGACGGAAAAGCTGGCGCTCAAATTGTATGGCAGCACCTCGGCCGCCGTGGGCCAGGTCGTCAAGCTTTACGGATTGCAGTTCACCGTGATCGGGACCTTCAAGGAGCGTACGGGAACTTTCGGTCTCTCGGAAATTACCAACGAAACCGTTCTGATGCCGATCACGGTGATCAAGTATTTCATGACGGTGGAGCGCATCGACCCGATTTATGTTCAGGCCCGGCTGGCTTCGGACGTGCAGCCGCTCACGGCCGCGATCAAGCAGGTGTTGGAAAGCCGGCACCGCGCGGGGGCGAGATACGACGTCGAAAACCTGTCGGGAATTCTGGAAGCGGCGCGAAAGATAGCCCTGGTGCTGACGCTGGTGCTGATGGTGGTGTCGGCGATCGCGCTCATCATCTCCGGAATCGGGATCATGAATATCATGCTGGTGACGGTGACGGAGCGGACCCGCGAGATCGGTTTACGAATGGCGGTGGGCGCTTCGCGGCAGGCTGTTCTTGAACAATTCCTGACAGAGGCGGTGGTGATAAGCCTCGCCGGTGGACTGATCGGCATTCTGATCGGCATCTCGATTCCGTTGAGCGTCCGCTTTTTCACCGACGACATCCGCGTGCCGATCTCCATCACTTCGGTGGTGGTAGCTTTTGGGGTGTCACTGATCGTTGGAGTAGTGTTCGGAATGCTGCCCGCGAACCGCGCATCGCAACTGAATCCGACGGAAGCATTGCGCTACGAGTGATGTTTCACTCAATGCTTCGATCGGAATGGATTACGGATCTCCACGCCGCGGATGCGTTGCCCGTGCCGCAAATCCTCCGTCCACAGGATGGAGCATTCGCCGGCGATCGCGGAAGCGACGATCAAGGAATCATAAAACGAAAACCCTGTCTCGCTCGAGATGGAGAGAGCTAGTGAATAGAGAGAGGAATCCGGAAGCACTTCGCAGAGCGGCATCAATACGCGCGCCAGGTAGAGTTCCGCTTCGGATACTTTCATCGGCTTCACGAACTTCCGGGTTGCGACATTCAGGAATTCCTGGACAACCTGATAGCTGATTACGCCTCTGCGGGTTTCGAGAGCGCCGGATACCAAGTCTCGCGCGAGGGCGCGTTTCGAGGCGAAGCGGCTCTCGAACGTGTAGACAAAGATATTGGTGTCCAGGAAGAATTTCTCCCTGGCCAAAGTCATCGTGCGTTCATTTCATCACGCGAGAAGGTTCGCGTGTTGCGTACGTGACCCAACCGCTTCATCAATTCGGAATATTCGAGACGGCCGGTCTCGGAACCGGCGTAGCGTTGCAACCAGTCGCGAAATGCCGCGTTGAGAGTTCTTTTCTCACGAGCCGCGCGCAAACGGGCGCGCTCGATCAACTCCTCTTCGGCGCTTAGCGTAATATTCTTCACTGTTTCAGTGTACACGATTTTCGTGGACTTCTTTCAGGCTACACGGGGCGGCGCGAATTGGTTTTGGGAATGTGTCGTCCCCGCCACCTGCGTGCGGCTACAATGAGGATGCCGGATGCACGCTGTCATTCCATTTCTGCTGCGGCATGGATACTGGGTCCTGGCCGCGAACGTTTTCGCGGAGCAGGTGGGACTGCCGATTCCAGCCTTTCCAGTTCTGCTGGCGATGGGCGCCCTGGCTGGCATCGGCGAATTTTCCATCTGGGCGGCCTTCGCTCTGGCGATTTCCGCCGCTGTCGCCAGCGACGTAATCTGGTACCGGCTGGGACGTACGCGCGGGCACTCCATCTTGAACTTGTTGTGCCGCGTCTCGCTGGAGCCGGCTTCCTGTGTGACCAATACGAAAACACTTTTTGGACGGTTGGGAGCCCGGGCGCTTTTGGTCTCGAAATTTGTTCCCGGCCTGGGGGCAGCCGCCGCGCCGATGGCCGGACTCACACGCATGCCGCCCTCGAAGTTTCTTACCGCCGACGTTACCGGCGCGGCTCTATGGAGCGGAACGTATCTGGCCCTCGGCTACATATTCCGCACCCAGCTCGAACTTGTGGGAGAGAAGGCGCAGCAAATGGGTTCGTGGTTGTTGCTGATCATCGGGCTGCTTCTCTGCGGGTACATTGGTTGGAAATATTATCAACGGAGGCGCTTCATACTCGGGCTCCGCGTAGCGCGAGTGACGCCAGAAGAATTGATGAAAATGATGGAAGCGGGCGAGGAAGTGGCGCTGGTGGATCTCCGGCATCAGATGGAAGTGGAGCACGACAGCGTGAAACTGCCGGGAGCGATTTGGATCACGCTGGAGGAATTGGAGGAGCGTCACGAGGAGATTCCACGCGATCGCGACATTGTGCTCTACTGTTCTTGACCGGACGAAGCTTCGAGCGCCCGTGCGGCGCTCCAGTTACTGCGCAAGGGAGTGATGCACGTGCGTCCGTTGCTGGGAGGGCTGGAGGCTTGGCGCGGGCACGGGTTTCCACTGGAGCCGGTGGACTAGGAGCTCCCGATTGATCGCTCCCTTGGCGAGGGGCTGCCGCTAATGCCCAGCTTGTCAGCGGACAAGGCCGCCCTGGGAGGAGGCCCGTTGCCAACGGTCGCGGTTCTGAAAGAGCCGAGCCTGGACTTTGTTGCGCCGCGATCATTTTGTGATTTGTTCAACCTGCATGGTAATTGTGGGGCAGGGTGGTAACCTGCGGGCGATTGGGAGTAATTCCGATCCAACACCAGGCGGATTACCGATCCGCGGCAGGATGCGATCCTGCCCCACATGAAAAGAAGCGCGCGCGTTATTGGAAGATCGGTTCTACTTTCGATCCGTTCTTGATCGGCTTCTCGGTCGGCAGCGCCACCGCGTCGCCCTCCTGCAGCCCGGAAAGAATTTGCGATTTCGTGTAGCTCGAAATCCCCAGCTTCACCGGCCGCCATACCACGCGATCTCCCCGCAGCAGCAGCACGCCGGTTTCGGAACCCTGCCGCCGGATAGCTTCCTTTTGTAGTGACAGCGCGCCCGGCACCACAGTCGCTTGAATGTCCGCGTCGATATTGGCGTTGGGAAGCAAATCGCGTTCCGGATTTTCGATGATGCAGCCCACTTCGCCGACCTGGCGCGTACCCAGCGGCGCCACCTGGCTCGGCAACTTGTCCACTTCGCCTTTCCACTGGTGGCCGGGCAAAGCTTGCCAGGTAATGGTCACCGATTCACCCTTGCGCACCTTGCCCAGATCCGGTTCATCGACGTAAACAATCACGCGCACGCGATCGAGCCTGCCCACCTTGCCGATCAGGTCCCCCGGATTCACGAAAGATCCTTGCCGCAGATCGAAATCGTAAACCGTGCCGTCCATCGGCGCGCGAATAATACTGACGGCGAGGTTGGCACGCGCGATGGCGGCGGTGGATTCAGCCTGCTGTAATTTCGCGCGCGCAATTTCCTTATCCGGACTCGTGACCAGGGCCGCCTTGTGCTGTTCCAGCGCCTGGATTCGCAAACGCAATTGATCCACAGTCTGGCGGACATTGTCCAGCTCGACGCGCGTGGCAGCCTGTTTAGCCACCAGCCGCTCTAAGGCGCGATATTGTTTTTCGGCGGCTTGCAGATCAAGACGAGCGCGCGAAAGATCGGCTTCCGCTTGCTGGCGTTCGGCGACTCGTCCACCCTGATCCAGCACCTGCTCCTGAGTCTGAGCCTCTTTGATTCCGGCCTGCGCCCTGGAGAGTTCGGCGTTGGCGACCCGCGTGTCGAGCTCCACCATGGGCGCGCCCGCCTTCACTTGCTGGCCACGAGAGACCAACACGCGCGTGATCACTCCGGCGCGTTCGGCCCTGGCAGGCATCCACTCCACGGGATCTACTTTGCCGTTGGTCCCAAGGCTGCTGACGATCGTTTCCTTGGCCACCTTCGTGAAGTCGACCTCGGGCGGCGCCGTCTTCTTGAAAAATATCCAAACCGCCAGGGCCGCGCCGCCAACCAGTAAGATTGCAAGCCAGCTAGTGCCGCGCTTCACGGCCGCGGCCTCGCGCAGTAATCGAAAAGGAGCTGCCATTCGGCGCGCTGTATTTCGAGCGCGGCTCGTTGCGACGGCGAATCCGGCTGCTGGCGCGCGCGCTCGCAGAACATGACGAAGGAAAACGGGTCCCATTTTCCGCCAGGCCGAAATTCGGCTTCGGGATAGCTGGCCACCACTTCGCCGGCTGCATGAAACAGATCGCGAAAGATCTTATGCGTTCCAACTTTCCGAAACCAATACGCCGCATTGCCGGAGTCCGGCTCCTGCCGATGCAGAATGCCGTGCCAGAAACTACCCTCGGGCGAATGGAGGTTTTGCGCTATGTCGTGACTCTCGTCGAAGCAGGAAAAATATAGCCACAGGCCGGCCAAAGCGGCATCGGGTGCATGGGAATGTGGAAACAAATCAGATGCTTTCTGTTTCTTCAAGCACGCGCGCGCCTCTTCTGACGAGCAGACGCCGGAGACCAGCGGGATAAGCCGGCAACCGTCCCGATCCAGGGCCAGAATCCGCGCTACGACGCTGCCATAGGCCTTTGGATCGAAGGGCAATTACTATTCTCTCACTTGGGGCTGGGGGCTGGCGGATTGGCATACCGAAAGTGGTGACAGGCACACCGCTGTCCACGCGCCGGAGAACATTTGTTCGTGCTTCGGACAGCGAAAGTGGTGACAGGCACCGAGCCTGTCGGAAATAGATTAACGGATTTAGGCAAGTAGCCTAGCGTCTGGGCTGGAGATTCGTCTAAGAAAGAAGATGAAGAGATTTCGAGCTTGTACGCTGGATCAGCCGTTGCTGTTAGCCCCGTCGTTGCAGGATTG
>CATPCJ010000379.1 GCA_955652915.1 uncultured Bryobacteraceae bacterium | reverse complement strand
GCCGCCGTGTTGATTTTCTACCGAGGATATTGGTGACCATTCTGCATCTCCGAGTTACGGGGCATGGAACAGCATTTGAAAGATTTCGACGCGCGGCGCATCGCAATTGCCGCCATCAGCGTCGATTCGCCGGAAGAATCTCGAAAGCTCATTCAATCCCGCGGGTTTCACTATCCGATCCTTTCCGATCCCAAAGCGGAAGTCATTCGACGGTATGGCGTGTTGCATCCCAATGGCGGGGAAGACGGTCGGGACATCGCGCGTCCCGCCGAGTTTCTTGTGGATTCGACTGGGAAAATTGTCTGGGAAAATCTGACTGACGATCTGCGAGTGCGCGCGCGGCCGGAAGCGGTCCTGGAAGCTGGCGACAAATTGCTCGGAAAGTAGCGAGTGCCGAGAAGCAGTTCCCGCTTGCTGCTATCCGCGCTGGCAGCAATGCTGGCGCCCGGAGCCGAGCCCATCCACATAATCAGCATCGATCAGTCTCACACATTGAACGTCTTCGATCCGGCGGAAGCGCTTGGTGCGGGGATCGACGGACATGAAAAAGGTGACACCGCCCGGTTGTTGAGTTCGGCGAATATTACCGCCATGCGCTCGGCCGGGCTGAAACCACTGTCCTATCGACTGCGCACGGAGCTGGCCGGCGAAGTGTGGCACTGGAACCCGCGCGGCATGTGGAGCGACAGCGCACGGCAGCAAGGCTACTGGGTGTCGGACGCAACCCCTGGCGAACCGATCGACGTGTCTTACGGCTACCGTCTTCCCCGCCGCGGCAACACGCTGGACCAAGCGAATAACGACGGCTATTCGCGCATCACGGACGGGAATCCGGACACGTTCTGGAAGAGCAATCCATATCTGGATCCGTTACCGCAATGGATCGTGATCGATCTCGGGAAGAAGACTCCGATTGACGCGATCCGCGTTCGCTGGGGGACTCCTTGGGCCACGCAGTACACGGTACAATACGCCACTCGCGACGATCTCGACGTGCAATATCCCGGCATCTGGCGTGATTTTCCGAACGGTAGCGAGCGTGCGGCGGCTGGTGGCGTGCGGACAACCCGGATCGCAGCGGATCCGATTATGATTCGCAAACTGCGAGTGTTGATGAGAGACTCTTCGGGGACAACGCTTGCTGACGCGCGCGGCTCTGACGCGAGGGATTCGATCGGCTTCGCGGTGCGGGAGATTGACGCCGGAACCATCGATGCCTCGGGACGCTTCCACGATGCCGTTCGCCATGCTGCCAATCGAAAGAGGCAGACATTGGTGTGGGTGTCTTCGACCGATCCGTGGCATCGGGCATCGGACCGCGACGATAACACCGAGCAACCAGGTCTGGACTTTGTCTTCCGCGGCGGCCTTACAAACGGCAAACCGATGCTCACTCCGGTGGGGATGCTGTACGACGTGCCGGAGAATGCCATCGCACAGATCCGTTACATGAAAGCCCGCGGGTATCCCGTGGAAGAAGTCGAGCTGGGTGAAGAACCGGAGGAACAGCAGATTCCGCCGGAGTATTACGGGGCGCTGTTTGTGAAATGGGCCGCGGCGCTGCACGCGGTTGATCCCAATCTTCGAGCCGGCGGGCCGAGTCTGGTGCTGCTTTCGCCGGAGGACGCGCCCGATCCTTCGTGGGTGAAGCGCTGGATAAATTACATGCGCGACCACGGCGCTCTGCCCACGCTTCAGTTCTTTTCGTTCGAATGGTATCCATTTGACGACGTGTGCAAGCCGGCCGCAACACAGCTTGCCGCCGTCTCGAGAATGCTGACCCGGTCGCTGCAAGGTTTGGCGGACGATGGCCTTTCCCGAACGATTCCTTGGTTCATGACGGAGTACGGTTATTCGGCTTTTGGTTCTCAAGCCGCGGTCGATTTGCCGGGAGCCATATTGAACGCAGAATCAGTGGCAACGTTTCTAGCGTTCGGAGGCGCGAAAACTTTTCTGTACGGATATGAGCCGGGGGATTTGCTGCATGAAGTGCCCTGCACGTGGGGCAACAATATGTTGTTTCTCAGCGGGCCGTCCTTGCAGAAGATGCCGGCCTACTATTCGGCAAAGCTGCTTGCCGAGGAGTGGACGCAGCCGGGGGGCGGGAAGCACGTGATGTACGCGACGTCGACAGACGATCCGGCGATTTCGGCTTATGCGGTCCGGCGGCCGGACGGGTTGCTCTCGGTTCTGCTGCTGAACAAAAATCCTGGGCTGCAAGTTACGGTGAGTGTTCCTATGGACGGGCGCGCCGAAGCGTATCAGTACTCGCCAGCTCAGTACCTGTGGCAGGCGGCGGGGGCGAAGGGGCATCCGATCAGAAATAATCCGCCGGTCAAGAGCGTTATTCAGAATGGCGTAATCAGATTGCCAGCATACTCGATCACCGTGGTGCGCGGGTAGTCCAGCTAAAGTCCACGGCCCCGGCTGACGACGTAAGGCGCAGAAGATTGATTTGAATTCATGAACCGATTTTAAGTCCGGACCTCGCAACGATTTGAATTCAGCGTGTTTACATTTGTGAAAGTGAGAAGAGAATGAGAACCCATTCAATTCGAAGTCTGCTGCTTGCAGCGTTCATAGTCGCTTTGTCCACTGTGGCCTTACCCAGCGCGTCTTATGCGGGCGTCTTCGTTTCCATTACGGTAGCTCCACCCCTGCTGCCGGTGTACGTTCAACCTATTTGTCCCGGAGAGGGCTACATTTGGACTCCAGGATATTGGGCCTATGGCGACGACGGGTACTACTGGGTGCCCGGCACTTGGGTTCTCGCGCCCAGAGTTGGTTTCCTATGGACCCCCGGCTATTGGGGATTTGGCGGCGGTTTCTACGCCTGGCATCCCGGATACTGGGGCCCGCACGTCGGCTTTTATGGAGGCGTGAATTATGGCTTCGGATATGGTGGCTTCGGATTCGGAGGTGGAATGTGGGTGGGCGAGCATTTCAGCTATAACACGGCAGTTACCAACGTGAACACAACGATAGTTCACAACACCTATATCAACAAGACCGTAGTCAACAACAACACGACGATAAACCGGACGAGCTTTAATGGTCCGAACGGGGTCACCGCTCAGCCAACCGCCGAGGAGAAGGCAGCGAGCCGCGAACAACACGTGACTCCCACAGCCGCCCAAATCTCGCACGAGCACAGCGCGAGCATGAATCGTGCGCAGTTGGCTTCCGTAAATCACGGCCGCCCGGCAAACGCGGCAGTGAGCCGGCCCAGCACACCGATGAATCGGAATGCGCAACAAGCTATGCCAAAAGGTTCGGAAGTGGCCCACCATAACGCTGGGGCGCCTCATCCCGCCAATGCTCGTCCTGAGGGTCGGCCGCCCGCCAATCATGAACACCCCAAACCCGAAGGTGCTCAGCGGGAACATCGCCCGGAACGAAATTGATTTTCACACGCCGACCGAGTGCCCTTGCGATTACAGCCGCTTCCCCGTGGCACTCGGTCTTTTTTTTGCAGCCGTCTTTACCGTAAAGAATCAACCAGCTATCTCAATGAAATATTAGGTAGCTCCGCCCTTCCTTCCGCTTGACTGTAAATTAACTTGCCATCCTTCGGCCTGACCCCTACAGTGCACGTTAGTATCATTGTGCGCATGAAATTGTACGTCCTGCTTTTCGCCGGTGTCGCCGTTGCGCAAACGCCGAGTGCAACTTTGGTCGGCAGAATCACGGATGGTTCGCATGCCGCGGTTACCGGCGCCACTATCCAGGTGCGCAAAGTGAACACGAACGAAAGTCGCACTGCTCAGTCGCAGTTTGACGGCGAGTATACCGTTTCAAATCTTTCGCCAGGCAACTATGAAGTAATCATTGACAAGGCCGGGTTCAGGCGATTGCACGAGAGCAACCTGGAATTGCAGGTGGAACAAACGGCCCGCCTTGACGCGCAACTTCAGATTGGCACGACGACGGAAACGGTTGAGGTAAAGGCCGACGTCCCGTTGCTCAATACGGAAACCTCTTCGCGCGGCGACGTCATCACCTCTAACGAGATCAGGGAGATGCCGCTGAACGGGCGCGATTTCAACGATCTCGCTTTCCTGGTAGCTGGTGTACAGCCGGCCGAACAGGGCGGCAAGGGATCGCCTTACGTTGTGAATGGCGCCCGCGCGGACGCCAGCAACGTTTTGATTGACGGGTTGAACGATCAGAACCCGCGCGATGCGGGCGCGCAGGCTCGTCCGCCGCTCGATTCCTTGCAGGAATTCAAGTTGCAGACGTCGGGGTATTCGGCGGAATATGGACGGCTGGCCGGCGGCGTGGTGAGCATGGTGCTCAGAAGCGGCGGCAACCAATTGCACGGCGCGCTGTTCGAATTCCTGCGCAACGATCTGTTCGACGCCCGCAATTTCTTCGACCAGGGCAAGAGTGAACTGCGCCGCAACCAGTTTGGCGGAACCATCAGCGGACCGCTCATGGTTCCCAAACTCTACAACGGCCGCGATCGCACATTTTATTTCGTGAGCTGGGAAAGCTACCGGCAGGTGCAGGCATCCAACAGCCTTGGTATTGTGCCCACGGCGCGCGAACGTCAGGGCGATTTTTCGCAGTCTGTCGATGCGAGCGGTAAACCGATCCTGATCAAAGATCCGTCGCTAAGCGGTTCCTGCACACCCGCCAACGCCAGTGCTTGTTTCAAAGGCAACGTGATCCCCAGCTCGCGTTTCAATCCCATTGCTCAACAATTACTTCTAAACTATCCGATTCCCAACCTAAGCGGGCCCAACAACTACATAGCGAATGCGCGCAATCCGGATAACTGGGATAGCTTTCTATTCAAGGTGGATCAGAAGCTGAGTGCGAAAGACAATTTCGCGGTGCGCGTACTGAAACGATGGGAAACGTCCACGAACCCGTTCTCCGGCAGCCCGCTGGGTACGTTCGGCGCTACTACCGATTCCGGCCAGTCGCTCTACGGCATTTCCGAGACGCGGATCTTCAGTCCAACCTTGATCAACGAATTTCGCATGGGGTTGACCCGCACGATCAACAACGAAGTGAGCGCTCACGCCGGAACCAACTGGGCGGCGCAGTACGGTATCCCCGGCACCACCACGGACCCCAGCCTGGCAGCCTTCCCGAAGTTCACCGTTACGGGTTTCGAGACGTTCGGCGACAGCACCACCAACCCCATCCGGTACACCGTCAACAACTTCAACTGGAACGACGTGGTGACGTGGATCAAGGGGAGCCATACCATCAAAATTGGTGGGGACATTCTGCGCGTTCAATACTATCAACCGACTAATTCAAACTTCAACGGGTCGTTCACCTTCAATGGGAAGACAACGAACGACGGGTTCGCCGACTTCCTGCTGGGTGCGCTGAGCGGCACTTCACGCAAGATCGGTACGGTGACAAATCATATTTACGGCAGCGCGTTCGGCTTCTTTATTCAGGACGATTACAAGGTCACCCGTAACTTGACTCTCAACCTGGGATTGCGTTATGAGATCCAGAAAACGCCTAACGAGAAGTACGGCCAGATGAGCAACTATGTGCCATCCATCGGCAAGGTTATCCTGGCTAGCGATAGACCTGTGCCCAATTTGCAAGCGGCGCTTGCGTCCGCCGGGCTGACCGGTCTGGTGGGGTTGGCAAGCGATTTCGGTTTGCCCAACTCGCTGGTGAACACCAACTATGACAACTTCGCTCCGCGAATCGGCTTTGCCTGGCGCCCATTTGGCAACAACCGCACCGTGGTGCGTAGTGGGTACGGCATCTTTTATACCGGCTCCAGGCTGAGTGCGATCCGTACGGACCTCACTGGCGGTTTTCCGTTTTCCATTTCGCAGTCCTTTACCGGCTCGACCAGCAATCCGAGTCTGTTGACGCTCGGCAACCCGTTTCCCACCTCGCTCGCTAAAATTACCGGTGTCACGAACGCGAACGGGTTTGAAGTGAATCCGCCGGCGCCCTACCTGGAAAGCTGGAACTTTACCATCGAACGCGAACTGGGATTAGGCGTAGCTCTTGAAGCCGGCTACTCGGGATCCAAGGGCACGCACCTGGGAAGGAAGTACGATATCAACCAGCAGTTGCGTGCGCCCACCTCGACCACCAGGCCGTACGCCGGTTTTGGCGATATCCAGTATTATTCATTCGGTTCGAATTCCAGCTACAATGCCGGCACGCTGACGTTTCGCAAAAGGCTTGAGCACGGACTGATTTTCCGCGCGAACTACACGTACGGTAAGTCGATCGACGTAAACTCGGGCCTGAACTACGCGGGCGACGGAGGTTATCAGGGCGCGCAGAATTCGTTGGATTTGAATTCCGAACGCGGCCGATCGGATTTCGACATACGCCACGTGTTCAGCATGAACTTCGCGTGGCGGCTTCCGTTCAGGCAAAACTTTCTGATACGCGGTTGGCAACTAGCCGGTCTTGGAACCATATATAGCGGGCAGCCTTACACGCCGCAGGTATCGGGTGCATCGAATGACTTGGCTCAGGCCACGCGTCCCGACAGGATTGCCACCGGCACTGTAGCGAATCCGTCCGCGAACTTGTGGTTCAACGTGGGAGCGTTTTCCATCGTGCCGGACAGCGCTTTTCGATTCGGCAACTCCGGCCGGAACATTTTGGATGGTCCGGGAACGATCGCTATGAATCTCGCCCTGGCCCGAGAATTTCGCATCGGGGAACGCAGCCGCGTTCAATTTAGATGGGAGACGTTCAACGTCAGTAACCATACCAACCTGCAGCTACCGAACGTGGCTCTGGATAAGGCCAACGCCGGAACAATTATCAAGAACAAGCCGGCTAGAGTGATGCAACTAGGCTTGCGATACGAATTCTGAAAGAGAGTTATGAACGTATATCGATTCACCGTTATTAGCGTTTTTTGTGCCGCCGCGGCATCCGCGCAACAGGTTTGCGCTGGACTACCTCCTGGAAAGCATTCACTGCTGGAGAGGATGACGGCGGAGTTCGGACTCACCTGCGAACAGCAGCTCAAGGTTGAGCCGTTGTTGCATGACGAGGAATCCGTGACGAAACCGCTGCTCAAATTCAGCTCGATCTCTCTGGAACAGCGGCAGGAAATCATGTTGACCATCAAGCTGGCGGCGCGGCGTCAGGTACGGACGGTGTTGACCGCGGAGCAGCAGAAGGGCATGGATAAGGAAGTCGAGAACGTATCCAAGGGCGGCGGCGGAAAGAAGGGTGGCGCGAATAAGGTTGAGGCGGCGCCGGGCTTGGAGGGCGAAGAGACCCTGAGCAAGGCCATCGTCAACTACGCGGCACTGACGCCGGAAGAGAAAAAGGCGATGCTCTTAAAGGTAAAGCAGGCCGCGCGCAATGACAGCGCCTTGCAGCTCACATCCGAACAGCAGAAGAAGCTGGATGCGGAAATCGCGGAATTGAAAAACTAAACATGTCCACTATCAACCGTAGAAACTTTGTCCGCGGCGTCTCGGTATTGCCCTTTTGCGCTTTGGCCGGCGCGGCCCCAGCGAAGCGGAAGGAGGCGGCGGTACTCAAGATTTCGCTGAACGCGTATTCGTTCAACAAGCTGCTGAATGATTCAATCAAGGGCCGGGGTGAGGGCGCGACGTTGATCCAAGTGCTGGAATTCGCGGCCAAGAACAAGTTCGATGGGTTCGACGCCACGGGTTACTATTTCCCCGGCTACCCGGCCGTGCCCGACAATGCTTACGTCGATAATCTCAAACGCAGAGCCGCCGATCTCGGCGTGGGTATCAGCGGAACCGGCGTCCGCAATAACTTTACGACGTCGGACAAAACCGTGCGCGACACGGGAGTCAAACACATCAAGGAATGGGTGGAGGTGGCGGCCAGATTGGGCGCTCCCGTGATTCGAGTTTTTGCCGATACGCAGATGAGAGCGCAGACTTGGGAATCGGTATCGGGCGGCGCCTCGAGGGACGAAGTGGAAGCATGGATCGCGGCCGCACTCAGGGAATGCGCAGACCACGGAAAGAAATTCGGAGTTCGAATCGGCGTGCAGAACCACGGCGATTTTCTGAAGACGGGTCAGGAGCTTCTAAAGCTGGTGAAAGACGTTGGTTCAGATTGGTGCGCTCCCATCGTCGATACCGGTTATTTCAAGACGCCCGATCCATATCTGGATATGGCTCTGGTCGCGCCAACCGCAGCGAACTGGCAAATCAAGCAGAGTCCGTTCGGCGAGGATAGCGATATTCCGACTGACTTAAACCGGTTGATGACGATCGTCCGAAAGTCAGGCTACAGCGGTTATCTTCCGATCGAGGCGCTTTCTCCGAGAGGAAAACCGTATGATCCTTACGCGGTGGTGCCGGAATTTTTGAGGCAGGTGCGGAAGGCTATGGAGCAGACAGCATAGGGAATGATAGGCGAGGACGCTTGTCCCTGGAGTTTGGACATTCTACACTTTTCATGTTGCGCCGCGACCATTTTGTAATCTTCAACCTGGCACATAGTAATTGTGGGGCAGGTTGGCAACCCGCGGCCGATTGGAAATCGGCCCGTAAGTAATTCCGGATCCAACACCAGGCGGATTACCAATCCGCCGCAGGATGCCATCCTGCCCCACATAAGAATGTCCAAACTCCACTGTCAGGCGAGGACGCCTGTCCCACAATTAGTGGCTCAGATCGTAAACGAAGTAGTTCATTGCGATCCGATAGGCTAGCGACGACCATTTCTCCGGGTACCTCGCCTCGTCGGCGACCTCCCAGGCGTCGCCCAAATCCATGTTGTGGCAGATCGCGACCATAATACGGCCCTTATCGTCGCGGAGGCACCGCCAGTGGGGAATTTTGCCGCTAGGACCTTTTTCATAGGTGATTCCACTTTCGAAAAACTGCGCGCCGGGCACTTGAAACCGCTCATCGAGGTCGAAGAGGGTATGGAAGATCGGATCGTTGTCGGGAATATCTTCGACCGCTCGATCGGGGAAGACCTTCCTCATGCTATCCATGAAAGTCGCCCACTCTGCGTCGCCATGGAAATCGTCGCACATGAAGAAGCCGCCGCGCAGCAGGAAATCGCGTAGCTGTTTTGCCTGCTCGTCGGGCAAGCGCCAATGCCCCACTTCAACGCCGTAGACAACGGGCCAATTGAAGATGTCGTCGGAGCCGTCCAGATCCACCACTTGCTCGGCCAGACGAGTGTCAATACGAGTCAGACGCTTCACGCCGGCCAGCAGGTGCCGGTCGGACCGGGGATAATCCATGGTCCACATGCCCGGAAAGGAGCGGCCGTCGCGCATCGCAAGCCGGGAATTGTTCGGATAGCCGTAGATATCGGGATAGCGCAGGCGGGCCCGCACCCACTCGGTTTTTTGATCGAAATCCGGAGGAATCGGGAAGTTTGAGTACTCGATGGCTGGATATTCTTTAAACCGTCTCTGCGCGCGCAGTACGCCCCACGCGGAGATCAGGCTTAAGAGACAAAAAGTGAGTGCGGCACTGGTACGCATGAGCGATGCTCAACGCGGCTTCAGAATAGCATGCTTAGAGCTGCCATTGTGTCCGCGGCAACGCTATTACTGTTTCTTATTCTTGCCCTGTTTCTGACGCTCTTCGCGGAGTTGTTCGAACTGTTTCCATTGATCGTCTGTCAGGATGGGCTTCAACTTCGCGACTGTGCCCTTGCGGATTTCAGCGCTCTTCTTTTTCCTGTCGTCCGGGGTGAGCGAGCTGTCATCGCGCAGGGCCCTGACTTTCTTGGCGTCTTCTTCGAGAAAGGGATCGGCCTTCGCTTTCTGCTCCGGCGTCAGATTGAGCTGATCCACTATGCGCTGCACTTGGGACTTCGGCGCCTGGTGTTGTGCCGCGGCGGGCGACAAGGACAGTATTGACGCCAGTACTGCATATTTTAGGGATTTCATAGTTGTCTCAGAACACCAATCTTAGCGCGGCGGGGGCGCCGTGGATGACGGTGTGGGCTTGCCATCGATCGTATTTGGTTCCATCAACTCGACACGAGTGCCATCGGGATCGAACAGGTTCGCCTGACGCTTCCTGTTGACACCGGTCTTGATTTCAATTTCCCTTGCATAATTCTTTCGGGCAGGCCGGGCTTCCAGAATCTTGACTGCTTTTTCGATATCGGGAACGACTAAACAAATATGATTCTTGGTGCCGCGTTGCTCGGCCGTGGGCGGCTTGCCGTATAACATGAATTCGAGATAGTCGTCGCCATCGGGAACTCGCATGTTGACCCAGCTCAACTGTTTCGGATTTCCTCCGCCCCGCCAGATGTCCTGGAATCCCAAAACGTCGCGATAGAACTTCAGGGCAGGCTCCAACTCACCGATAAGCACGCCTATGTGCGCCATGTGCGTCGAGATGCGCGTGTCCGGCAGGAACTTGCCCTTCTCCCGCACGGTCCAGCCATCGGGTTCGTATTGCACGATCTCAACCGTGTGACCATCCGGGTCATTGATATTGAAATTTGAATTCTTGATTTGCCCCTTGCCAACTTTTTCCGGCACCTTGACGCCGCGGGCGGCCAGGTAATCGCGCATCGCCTGGGCATTGTCGGTATAAAACGAGATGTGATTAAGTTGGCCGTCGTTGTGCTTCGGTTCTTCGGCGAATAGCTCCAGGTACTGCTGCTCGTTGATCTTGATGAATGCGATCCGGTCTGCCGAGCTATCCTTCTGCTTCAAGGAGTAGGGTTCATCGAAGCCGAGAAAGTCCTTGTAGAAGGCGCGAGCCTTCGCGAGATCGCTGACGTAAAGCGCCATGTGAGCGACGCCTAGAATACGCGGGCGCTTCACATCGTCCGCCGTCGACAGAAGCGCGCAAGTGAGAAATAGGATCGCCAGCTTGTTCATGGAATTCATCTTGAATGTTAAAGCGTTGTTCGCCCGCGCGCAAGGCAATTCACTGTCTGTGGTTCCGTAAAGACTTCGGCGGCGGCGAAAGCTTGGCTTTGCATGAATTTGGCGGGAGCGGGTCTTTACCGTTAAGAGTCGCGCCGTTGATCTACAATAGGGCTAAACGCTTTGAAAGTGGAAAGCACAAAAACCGATTCAAGTCAGAAATTGCTGGTAGACCGGGTTGCCGCCAGCCGATACATCAACAAGTCGGCCAGACTCCGCGACTTGCTGCTGTACCTCTGTCAACGGGCATTCGAAGGCCCCGCCGAGGAGATCCATGAGCAGGAGATCGGACACAAAGTCTTCGGGCGGCCGCCGGGCTACGATACCGGGAGCGACAACATTGTCCGCGTGCATGTTTCCATGCTGCGCAAACGTCTGGAGCAGTACTTCGCCAGCGAGGGCGCGCGCGAGCCGGTGATAGTGGAGATTCCACGGGGAAACTACACGCCTGTCTTCCAGGAACGCCCGGCCTTCTTGCCGGATGCTCCGGTAATTGAGCCGGCCGCCAAGCCTGCCGGCGATTGGCGAATCGCCGTACTCGCGATCATAGCCGCGATTTTCGCGACATCCACGGCTGTTTTACTTCTTCGCAATACCGGCGTCAATGTTCCCGCGGATCAGCGGGGGCCAACGGTGCGAGCCTTTTGGTCCCAGGTTTTTCACGGTCCGCAGAACACGGACGTGGTGGTTGATGACGCCGCGGCCGCTCTATATCAGGAATTGGCCGGGCGCAGTCTGGCCTTGTCGGAATACTTCGACCGCAGCTATTTGCGGACCATGCCGGGGGACGCACAAGCCGCGAAAATGGACGAAGCCACGGCGTCCGCTATCGTCTTACACCGTTATTCCAATTATTCGAGCGCCAGTTTTCTTTGGAAGCTGGCCCAGTTGGCGGGACCGGACGCCTCGCGCACGAACGTGGTCCTGGCGCGCGATCATTCGTTCCATGCACTGAAGAGCCACAATACGGTGCTGCTGGGAAATCAGCGATCGAACCCCTGGATTGAACCGTTTCAGCCGCGTGTTGGTTTGCGCTGGCTGTGGGACAAGACTGCTGGAGTGTACTATCCGGTGGACACATGGGCGGGAACCGAACCCAAGGTCTATCGCAACATCGACGCAGCCGAGACGCACGAGGGATACTGCGCGATCTCTCTGTTGCCCAACCTTGGCGGCACCGGAAATGTGCTGATCGTTTCCTCCACGGGCGGCAGCGCACTGAATGCGGCCGCGGGCTTTCTTATCGACGAAGCATCCATGAGTAAATTGCGGAAGAGGTTGTCCGCGTCAAAGGACAATCAGTTTCCTTATTTCGAATCCCTGGTGCGGCTGAAGGGGCGCAGTTCTTTGCCGCAAGACGCCACGGTGGTTGTTTCCCGGGTGGTTCGCTGAGCACTGCTAAAGCTCCTTGAAACACTAAGCCCGAATCTGCATCTCATCTATACGAGGCGACGTGTATGGTGAGTGCAGAAGCGATCAAGGGCGTAAACGATCTTCTCCGCGAACGCGGTATTGAACAGAAGCCAAATGAACGAGTGGCCGATTACGTGGCGCGCGGATTGGGCATCACAGCCCAGCAGGCTGATGTGTTGCTGCAGGCGATGCATTCGGGCGTGTCTGTCGATGAGGCGGTGGTGCTGGCGGGAATCAATCCAACCGCTATAACAGATCGCGACCTGCTTACCAGGCTTGCGCGCGCGATCGGATCCGCGATTGGCCATCTGGCGAAGTAGGCCGCACATGCGTTCTCTCATCCTTTTAATATTCCTCACGGCTTGCACCGCGTTGGGCCAGCGGCCTCCTGTGGTCCTGATCGATGGGTACCACCTCAGTTGCGCCAGCGAGAATCTGAATTCGGCTCACGATTTTGGAACTCTGCAGCCCGCCCTGGAAGCGGAAGGTGTGCCGGTGACGTTCTTTGGCACGTGCGCGTTTTCCGGGAAGCCCTCCATTGAGGATCTAGGCAACGCGCTGGGGGCCGCGATTCGCAATCTGAACGTACCCGCGGTGGACATAGTCACCCATAGCATGGGTGGGCTGATTGTGCGCTCGTATCTCTCCGGCAAGCAAACTACATCCGGGGTCTTCAAACCTCCAGCGGATCCACGAGTGCGAAAATGGGTATCGATCGCAACTCCCAATTTCGGCGCTCTCATACCCTCCCTGCTTGCCGATTTCCTTCCGGACATACAGGCGCGGGAGCTTGTGCCCGGAAACCAATTTCTTTTCGATCTGGCAACGTGGAATCAGAACCACGACGATTTTCGAGGGGTGGATACCATCGGCATCATCGGTAATGCGGGCGGCTTCGGACCGCTGGCGGGCACCAACGATGGAACTGTTGCCCTGACGTCAGCTTCCATGTCGTTCGCCCTGCCCGATGAGCGCACCCGCATACTGCCTTATTGCCACGGGGCCGGCAGCCTCACTTCGATTCTGGGATTGGGATGCGATGCTCCTCCGCTCGCAAAAATGCAGAGCGACAACCCGCTTTCGTTCCAGATCGTCGACTCTTTTCTTTCCGGGACCGACGCCTGGAAGACGATTGGGCATCCGCCCAGCAAGGACAAATTCCTCTCGCAGTACGGCGGGATCTTGAGCCAGTCGCGAGACAACAACGACAAAATCACGGGCTCTATCCGCGATCAAAATATGGTCGCCAATCCTCCGATGCCCGGCGCCTATACGGTGGTGATTGATAAGCCCGGGCCGCAGATCGCGCTCGTCACACCATCGGCTGCCCGCCTACCGATTCTGAGTCTCGCGCCGCGCATGCTGATTTCAATCTACGGGAACAATTTGACGGGCGCCACCGTTAGCGTCGACGGTCAGACCCTGGCTTTGAACTACATCGGCGAGCACCAGATCAACGCACTGCTGCCCGACAATGCATCGGGTCTCGTAAGGCTGACGGTCCGCAACGATCGGGGCAGCCAGACGGTAAACATCTTTGTCGAAGATGTCGTGCCGGCTGTGTTCACGGCAAATGGATCGGGCACCGGAGCCGCGGCGGTAATTCGCACGGGCAATTTCGTTTCCCTATTTCTCACCGGCCTCGGAAAGGGCGGCATGCCTACTCAAGTCACGTTGAATGATATGCCCGTTTCGGTAACGTACGCCGGCCCCGCGCCAGGATTCCAGGGATTAGATCAAATCAACATTGAGCTACCTCAAGGAATGATGTCTGGAACAGTGATTGTCTATGCGGGAAAGCATGCCAGTAACGCCGTCACACTGTGAAAAATCGCTCTAAGATCCACACAGGAATTGTGGGGCAGGTTGGTAACCTGCCGCCGATTGGCAATCGGCCGTAAACAATTCCGGATCCAACACCAGGCGGATTACCAATCCGCCGCAGGATGCCATCCTGCCCCACACCCAGGCAAGAATGCCTGTGCCACGGCTCGGTTATGCTGCCCCGCAGGGCAGGTATACTGGAGTAGTTTCCATGTTTCACCGCTGTGCCTTCTCCCTGCTTCTTGCCTGCTCTGCGTCGTTTGCCGCCACCTTCGGAACCGTGGTGCCTGTCACCGGCGGGGCAACCGACATCGTGCTGGATGAAGCGCGCGCGCGACTTTATCTGGTGAACACCAGCCTGAATCGGATTGAAGTTTATTCCACTCAGCAGCGCCGCTTGCTCACGCCAATTCCAACCGACGGCCTGCCTATCGCCGCCGCCATTTCACGCTCCGGGAACGTTTTGTATGTCACATCGCAAACCGCTTCGGCCATCGACGTCATCGATCTCAACTCGCAGACCGTAATAAATAAGGTGGCCCTGGTGGCCAAGCCGGAAGGGATCGCGGTAGGCGCCGACGAGCGCGTGCTGGTATCCACCATCGGCACCGGCAACGGTAATTTACAAAATGTCTTGCTGCTCTATGATCCAAGCGCGGATCCTTCCTCGGCGCTCGTGCCCATTACGGTAACGCCGCCGCCGCCCATCTCTCCGCTTCTTCCGCCGCCATCCGGCAAGCAATTCGAAGCCGCTCGCGGCACGCTCCGGGCCAGCCTGGACGGCAAGATTATCGTCGGCGCGAATATTCAGGCGAATAATTCGCGCGCGGTCTTCGTGTATGAAACCGGATCGGGAACGGTGCTCCGCAGCCGGTTGGTGGTCAATACCTCCGGAGTGCTGGCGGTGAATGCGGATGGATCGAAGTTCATGTCGGGAGCGGCGCTATTCGACACCGGCACCCTGCAAATGCTGGCGCAGGAGAACATGGCCAACGCCTCCTACGTGCTTGCTCCGAACGCCCAGTTTAATTTGGAGAGCTTGCAGGGTGGCGGTGTTTTCAGCCCGAACGGATCCACATTGTACGCGGCCTTTGATATTTCCCCGCAGACCGTACCTGCTTCGCCCCCCAACGTGAGCCAACTCATGCTCAACGATCCGGACAATTTGCTGATTCAAACCGCGCTGCAGCTTCCTGAAAACCTGTCCGGAAAAATGGTGATGACCGCCGACGGCGCCGTCATCTATGCGCTCTCGGAATCCGGCTTCGTCATTTTGCCGGTCGCAGCCATCTCTCAGAGTCCGCTGGCCGTGCCGGATCGCACCGTTCTGGTGCTGGCCAACGATCAGTGTGGAGTCACGGCCGCGCAACGCACCGCGCGAGTTTCGGTGACCAACGCCGGTGCTGGACGGCTCACGGCGTCCGCTCAACTTCTGGTGAACAGCGTGGCGGCGCCAACCGCCAGGGCGCAAGGGACGAATATCGACTTTACCTTTAGCCCAGCGGCCGCGGGCATACTCGGCACCACTGCGCCTGGCTTCGATTTCGTGATTCAGTCGCCCGAAGCCATCAACATTCCGGCGCGCGTGCACGTATACCAGAACAATCGCAACGCGGAAGCTACCGGAACTATCCTTCCCATTTCCGTGGGAGTCTCGCCCCTTGAAGGACTGCAAGACCTCGTCTACGATTCCACGCGCCAGAGACTCTACATTTCGAACTCCGGGATGAATCGCGTGGAAGTGTTCGACATCCGGCAGAATCGCTTCCTGACTCCCATTAAGGTTGGACAGTTGCCTCACTCGATGGCCATGATGCCGGACGCCACCATTTTGTACGTGTCGAATTCCGGGGCGGAAAGCATTAGCATCGTGGATCTCGACAGGTTGCAGACGGTGGGGCAAGTGCGCTTCCCGCCGATTCCGCTTTCACTGACCGCGCCTCTGGCCACGCCGGGTGAAATCGCCGCCAGCCAACTTGGCCCGCTCTTTGTCCTGAACACTGGCGCCATTTGGCAAGTAATCGGCGACACGGCGGTTCCGCGCCCTGCCAGCCAGGTGATCGGAACCGCGAATGGGCAGCCCAAGACAATTCCCGGTCCGCGAAGCATGGTGGCCACGGCGGGCGGGGAATTTATCCTGCTGGCCGGCGCCGATGGTTTCGCTTATCTCTACGACGCCACCGTGGACGATTTTGTACAGGCCAAGCAACTCGCCACGTTCGCGCAATCGCAAGGGTATTTTGGGCCGGCCAGCGCCGGACCGAAAGGGCAATATTTCGTTCTCAATGGCAACGTATTGAACCAATCTCTAACGCCTGTGGCCAGGCAGTCCGTAACGGCGCGGCCAATTGCGGGCGTAATGGCAGTCAGCGCCACGACATATGCGCGATTCACCATGCCGAACCGCGCCAATCCGGCGACGAATCCCAGCGACGCGGGAATATTTGAACTGGTGGATGTCAATACCGGAAACACCACGCGAACGGTTGCAGCCCTGGAGGGTCCGCTTCTGCAGCTAACGGGAACGCAGCGCGCCGCGGTAAACGCACGTACCATCGCAATCGACTCGGCGGGCGCGTCGGCTTACGCTTTGACAACCAGCGGACTCAGCATCTTTTCCCTCGATCCCCCGACGCCTGCGGCCAATGCCCCGCAGGTTTTTCCGAAGGGCGCGGTGAACGCAGCCAGCTATCAAACTCCTGTCGCTCAAAACGGACTGATCTCCATCTTCGGGAAGAATCTCGGCGACACGGTAGCAGCTTCGTCGCTGCCTCTTCCCATTGTTCTGGGGGGCGTGTGCGTCACGCTGAATAATACTCCACTACCTCTTTTCCTTTCGTCGCCCGGCCAAATCAACGCGCAGATCCCGCCTGAAATGGCGACTGGGGGCTTCCCCCTGGTTGTGCGAGCAATCGGAAAGAACGCGGCCTCCGCATCGCAACAGCTCACGATCTCCAAATATGCGCCGGCGGTTTTCGTGGACCCGGTGACCAATCAGGCAGCGCTCCTGCACGCCGATGGCAGCTTTGTCAACAGGGACCATCCGGCGCATCGCGACGAGCCGCTGCTGCTATTCGCGGCCGGCCTGGGACTGACAACGGGCGGCAAGGTTACTGGCGGAAACGCAGCGCCCAGCAATCCGCTCGCGGTCACGGCGAAGGTGGAGGTATTTTTCGGAAATCCCGCCATAAAGCAGGCCGGCATCATCGTCGACTGGAGCGGTCTGGCGCCGGGCTTCGTTGGACTGTACCAGCTCAACCTGCGTGTGCCGGGAGACCACATCAACGGCGAGTCCTTGCCGGTCACCGTGCGCATCGGGGGGGTCAGCAGCCCCAATACGGGTCCCGTGCTGCCGGCCGTCACGGTAGAATAAAGCAGCACGAAAAGAAATTCGGACGGCGTTTTCGTGCTGGAGGCTGGGTCGCTGAACACCTGACGCCGCGTGCGAAAAGAAGGCTGTCAGGTCCTGGTACTACACCGGATTCGACCGGGTTCGTACTATCTGTTCGTAACATTGCATGTCCGGATTGTTTTGTGGTGTAGTTGGTACGTGTAGTTGGTAGGTGTCGTTGGTAAAGGTGTAGTGGGTAAATAAGATGTCAAAAAAGCGCGCTGGTTTATTTGTCGTAACAACTCTGGTTGGCTTGCTGGCCGGTTGCAGCTTCGATCCGAAGGTTGCCTGCAAGAAATATGTCGCCAACGGAAACAAGTATTTCGACCGGGGAAAATACAAAGAAGCATCCATCATGTACCGCCGCGCCTTGAACAAGGACATGCGGTACAGTGACGCCTGGTACCGCCTGGGCCTGACCAACATGAAGCTGACGCTTTATCCGGAAGCCCGCCGGGATTTCATGCGCGCCATGGAGATCAATCCGAATAACGTCGACGCCATCGCCAAGCTCGGCGACATCGACGTGGTCTACTACATGTATGATTCGCGCGGCAACAAGTCGCTGCTGACCGATCTCAAGGATCTTACCCAGACGCTGTTGAAGAAAGATCCGAAGTCGTTCGACGGGCTGAGGTTTTCCGGGTACATCGCGCTGATGGAGAAAGACATCAAAACAGCCATCCAAAAGTTCGAAGCGGCCAACCAGGTGAAGCCCGATCAGCCGGACTTGGTGTTCTCCCTGGTGCAGATTTTGTTCGCGGACAAGCGCCCGGATGAAGCTCTCAAATATGCCAACGGATTGATTGAACGGCAAAAAACCTACGGCCCCATGTACGATCTGATTTACATGTACGACCGTAAGACCAATCACCCCGAGCAAGGCGAAGAGTTGTTGAAGAAGAAGATCCAGAACAATCCCACGCAGGCCTTGTATTATCTCCAACTCGCGTTACATTACTACATGACGAACCACAAGGACCAGATCGTGTCCACGCTGGCGCGTCTGACTAACGATCCGAAGACATTTCCCGACGCCCATATGCAGGTTGGCGATTACTATTTACAGATTCGCGATTACCCCGCGGCGCTGCAAAATTACGAGCTTGGACAGAAAGAAGGCGGCAAGAATAAGCGGGCCTACCAGAAGAAGATGGTGGAGGTGCTGGGTCGCCAGGGCAAATTCGACCAGGTTTCTAAAATAGTCGCGGACCTGCTCAAACAGGATTCCAAAGATCCGGAAGTGATCGTGATGCATGCGACATTGCTGCTGAACACCGGCGACAGAAGGCAAATCAAGACTGTGATTAGCGAGCTGCAGCCGCTGGTTTCGAAAATGCCCGGCAATGCGAGTTTGCACTTCAATCTGGGCCGCGCGTACGCGGCCAGCGGAGACGTTCAGAGCTCAGAGCAAGCGCGGGTGCAGTTCCTGGAAGCACTGAAGATCGAGCCTGGCTATACTCCGGCCAGATTGGCGTTAGGCGAATATTACCTGAGCCGCAACGAAAGCGCCAAGGCGCTGCAGACCGCCGATGAAGTGATCGCCATGGAGCAAACCAATCTCACGGCCCGGTTGATCCGCGCCATTGCACTGATCAGCATGCGCGAGAGTGCCAAGGCGCGCGACGAATTGACCGTGGCATTGAAGATGTATCCCAAATCCACCGATGTCCATTTCCAGCTCGCGCAATTGAATTACTTCGACGGGCGCTACGCCGAAGCCGAGGCCGAGTTCACCACGCTGCTGCAGGCGAACGATCCTCGCGGTCTGCCCGGAATCATGGAAGCGAAAGTCGGTCAGAAGCAATGGCCCCAAGCCATGAAAATCGCCGAGGATCAGTTGCGCGTGACGCCGGACCGGGACGATTACCGCATCGCTCTGGCTAAGATTTATTTTCGCGCCGGCAAGTACGCGGAGTCCGCCGCCGAGTATCAAAAGTTAATCGACAGGAACCCCAAGTCTGGTGAGCTCTACATCCGGATGGGTGAAT
This sequence comes from uncultured Bryobacteraceae bacterium, assembly GCA_955652915.1. GTDB lineage: Bacteria > Acidobacteriota > Terriglobia > Bryobacterales > Bryobacteraceae > Palsa-89. The sequence goes on along the minus strand of CATPCJ010000379.1, from coordinate 23,756 downwards.
CCAAGATCACTGGAGGCGATACGAAGGGCGCCGTGGAAGCTTTCAAAAAGGCCAAGGAGCTCGATCCGGGCGACCCTGCTCCTTCCCTTCGCCTGGCTCTTTTCTACGACAGTCAGGGGCGGTATGACGAGGCGCGAAAGAGTTACGAAGAGGCTCTTAAGATCAGGCCGGACGATCCCACGGCCTTGAACAATCTGGCTTATCTCAAAGCCGATGACGGCGTCGATCTCGATCAGGCCCTGGCGTTCGCGCAGCGGGCCCAGGGCAAGCTGCCCAACGACCCCAATGTTCGCGATACCGTCGCTCTCATTTACATCAAGAAGAACCTTACCGAGGATAGCGTGCGCATGCTTCGCGATCTGGTTAGCCAGAAGCCGGACAGTCCTACGTTCCATTTGCACCTGGCCATGGCTCTCTATCAGAAAGGCGACCGGCCGACGGCGAAGAAAGAGTTGGAGATTGCCCTGCGCAACAAGCCCAGCGAGAGAGAACAAACCGAAATCAAGCAACTGATGGCCAAGGTTGGATAACGCGGCCGCCGGACGGACGTTGACCACGGGATTCGGGACTCGCTGGCCCACTCTTGCCTATGTCCTCCCGTTCGCGGTCTTCCTGCTGCTGCTCGAGTCTCAAAAATACATCCCGCTGGGTCCAATGGTGGAGTACCCGTTGCGGCTCCTGCTATTGTCGGCGGTGTTGTTCGTATTCTCACAGCGCGTCATCGATCTGCATAGCTCGCATCGAATCGAGAGCGTCATCCTGGGCGTTTTGGTTTTCGTGATCTGGATCGGTCCCGATATTTTGTTTCCGGCGTACCGCCAGCATTGGATTTTCCAAAATGCGCTCATCGCCGTCTCCAGCGCTCCGGTTCCCGAAAAACTTCTGACGTCGCCGGTGGTGCTATGGTCCAGGATTTTGCGCGCGATATTGCTGGTGCCCATTATCGAGGAGCTCTTCTGGCGCGCCTGGCTCATGCGCTGGCTGATCTCCCCGCGCTTCGAGCAGATCAAGTTGGGCGCGTACGCTCCCGCCGCGTTCTGGGCGACGGCCGTGTTATTCGCGTCCGAGCACGGCCCCTATTGGGACGTCGGTCTGGTGGCCGGAATCTTGTACAACTGGTGGATGGTGCGCACACGCAGCCTGGGGAATTGCATCCTCGCGCACGCGGTGACGAATGCCTGCCTGTGCGGCTACGTCGTAGCCACGCACCACTGGGAATACTGGCTGTAGCGTAGGACAGGCCTCCCGGAGTTGGACATTCTTATGTGGGGCAGGATGGCATCCTGCCGCGGATTGGTAAATCCGCATGGTGTTGACTTACAGGCCGATTGCCATCCTGCCCTACACAAAAAATATCCCGCTATCGCAGCAGCCGCATGTGTTCTTTCAAAATGCATCGATCCATTACCACCGCGAGGCCGGCATTACGGGCCTTTTGAGCGGCTTCTTCGTGCACCACGCCTTCCTGCATCCAGATCGTGGCGGCTCCCACTTGAATCGCCGAATCGACTAAAGGACCGACAAATTCCGGCCTCCTGAAGATGTCCACGATATCGATGTGCTCCGGAACATCCTCGATGCGCGCATATGATTTTTCGCCCAGCACTTCGGTCTCATGGGGATTCACTGGAATGATGCGGTAGCCTTCTTTCTGCATGTACTCAGCGACGCCGTAGGAGGGCCGGAACTTCTTGCCGGAGAGGCCCACCACGGCAATAGTTTTGCTGTCGCGCAGCAGGTCGCGAATCGCCGCCATGAGCTATTGCTCCTCCATTTTCAAAACTTTCCGGAAGCGCACAATTTCGCCCGGACTCAAGTGTCGAAAAGCGCCGGGCTTGAGCGAGCCCAGTTCCAGGAATCCAATCCTCACCCGGCGCAGCTTTTCCACCAGCTTGCCAAAATGCTTGAACATCAGACGAATCTGGTTCTTGCGGCCTTCCATTAGCCGCACTTCATACCATGGATTTTCAGCCCGCCGGATCATTTTCAAACCGGCCGGGGCGGTGCGTTTGCCTTCCACAACGATGCCCTCGCGAAATTTCTCTTCCTGCTCCGAGCCTAACGCGCCGTTTACCTTGACGATGTAAGTCTTGGGAACGTGAGTGGATGCCGCCATGATTCGTTTGGCGAACTCGCCGTCGTTGGTGAGCAGCAACAGACCTTCGCTCTGATAATCCAGCCGGCCCACGGGATAGACGCGCGCCTTTACGCCGCGCAGCAGTTCCATCACGGTCGGCCTGCCCTCCGGATCGCTCACCGTGGTCATGCAGTTTCTTGGTTTGTGCAGCGCCAGGTACACCGGTTTTTCGGGAGCATGGACGCGCTTGCCGTCGACCTTGATATGGTCCTGGTCCGGATCGGCTTTGGTTCCGAGTTCGGTGACGACGGCGCCGTTCACCATCACGCGGCCTTCCAGGATCAATTGCTCAGCCTTGCGCCGGCTGCTGACACCGGCGTGCGCCAACAGTTTCTGGAGTCTTTCCTGAGGCATTATTCGGTTGTCTCGGGAGCGGTTTCCGCGGCGGGAGCTTCGACGCTCGCCGCCGGTTCCTGCCCCTCCGGATCGCCCAGCGACAGTCTGCTCAGCTCCTCGAATTCCTTCAACGACGGCAGTTCGTTCAAATCCTTCAATCCGAATTGGACCAGAAATTCCTTAGTCGTCTTGTAGAGGATGGGCTTGCCGACCACTTGCTTTCTGCCGGCCTCGGCAATCAACTTGCGATCCAGCAGCGTGCGGATAACGCCGCCACCCTGAACGCCGCGCACTTCCATGATCTCGGGCGTCGTCACCGGCTGCTTGTAGGCGATGAGCGCCAGGGTCTCCAGCGCCGGCAGGGACAGCTTCAGCGGCGGCTTCAGGTTCCTGACGAATGCGCGGATGGCCTCATGATGTTCCGGCTTGGTGGACATTTTGTAGCCGCCCGCGATTTCGCGCACCGTTACGCCATGTTCGGACTTGCCGTATTCCACTACCAGCTCATCCAGAACGCGCCCAACGTTGGCGGCGGGCTGCTTCAGGCCGATCGCGATCTGATCCGCCGACAACGGCTCGTCGGTCAAATAGATGACGGCTTCGACAATCGCCTTAAGGTCGGCGTCGGTCCACTGGACGGTTGCGGGTTGCTCCAGCGTTTGTTCTGGCGCTGCTTCCGGCGCGGATTCCTGCGTTGGCCCTTCGGTCCCCAGGGCAGCTTGCACTTCGCTTGGTTCCATGTTGGATTTAGGTGTATTCCTGTTCAATTGCGGTGAGCGATTCGTCCTGAGCCAGTACTTCGTCGAAGTCCCGGTGCCGCTTCAATCCAATGTCGCCGAAAGCATCCTTCTGCGTCAATGCCAGGGCTTGGCGCCGCACCAGTTCCAGGATCGCGAGAAACATGCAGATCATGGCGCGCCGGCTGCTTTGACGGTCGAAGAGTTCGGCGACTGAGATGGAATCGGATTTGCGCGTATCCCGAAAGACCTTCTCCAGATACCGGATCATGTCCGGGACGCTGATGTCTTCCTTTCCGACCTCGTAGACCGGACGGTTCTTAGCGCGGTCCAGCACGTTTTGAAATGTCTTCACCAGATCGAAGAGCGTGACCGCAAGCCCGGGGTCTTCATCCTCTAAAAGAAACTGGCTAATCTGCGGATTGGACCAAACGGCTTCCTCCACCATTCGTTTCTGCTGCAGCATTTCAGCCGCGTTCTTGAATCGCTCATGTTCCAGCAGCCGGTCGACCAGCTCTTTGCGGGGATCTTCTTCGGGCGAGATCTTGTCGAGCTCGGGATCCTTGGGCAACAGCATCCGCGACTTGATATGGATCAGCGTTGCCGCCATGTAAACAAACTCGGCGCTCAATTCGATGTCGAGCTCGAGCGCCCGCTGCATGTATTCCAGGTATTGCTGGGTAATGGAAGCAATCGGGATGTCGTAGATATTGACCTGCTGCCTGCGGATGAGATCCAGCAGGAGATCGAGAGGTCCATCGTATTGTTCCAAATGAAGGTTGAACGGCGCTGACACTGTTCATAGGATAGCAAGGGAGGAATTGGAGCGATGCCGAGACGCTTGGGCCGTTATCGCAGAGTGCAAGGCATGGATTGAATACAATCAAGCCAGAGATTAGGGGGTGTTTCGGAATGACCACGCTGGCCACCAAGAGTCAGATTTTAGAGGACGCCGGTTACGCCTATAACTTTGATCGCACGATCTACGTCAATCGAAAGACGAAGACGGCCTTTAGTGCCGAATTCGTTCAGAATAATCCTGAGGAAGAGATCAAACGGCGTATTAGCGAAGGTTCCCAGGGCGGGAAATGGGTGTTCCACTTCAATGTCCGGCCATCTGATGCAGTCAGGCGCGAGTTGGAGAGTGTGCTCGGTTAATGGGCGAGCGCACCGTCGAAGATCGACTGCGCGAGGAGTACTTTGAACTCTTGCCTGACATCCGGCGCGTGGCAGAAGAACTGCAAACGGAAGTCAGACATTGCTTGCTTCCCATCTCTGGAAGCTTGGACTGGCACGAGCGGCTGGTCGTCGCCTCTCGGATTAAAGAATGCGAGAGCGCACTTGGCGCCCTCCACCGTCGCCAGGAAGGTGCAACCTTCGATAGCGATCGACCCGAGCTATATACGCTAACCGATCTGAACGATTTGGCCGGGGTTCGCATCCTTGTATTCCCCCGGAGCCGCTTGACGGGAACAGATCGGGAACTACGCCAACGATTCTCCTCGTGGCTGCCAGGGGCGAATTCCAGATCGTGCCGATGCTAACGGGGCTTTTCTGGGAAGTGGAGCACGATGCGATTTACAAACCCTCTCCCCGACTCAAGGGTGTTAGTAAATCTTTGGAAATGAAGGAGTGCTCCAAGGATGTCCTCAAAGCACTCAAATCGTTCGAGGAAAAATTCGAACGCCTTATTCGGCCCGATCCGCTCGTGGAAGAAAAGGAAAAGCGTTGGCCATAATAGCGCTAGAACTGCCAAGCCAAGTGTGTAGAATAGATATCAAATGCCCGTACTGTATCGCTATCTCCTCTTTGCAGCTTCCGTCATCCCCGTCTGCGCCGCCGCGGACCTCACCGGTAACTGGGTAGTTGCCCAAGACCGGCACGATGGCACATTTCGCCGGACCTACTTCAACTTGAAGCAGGAACCAACCGGTATCCACGGCTCGATTCGAACGACGCAGTTCTTTTATAAGATCTCGGAGAGCACCGGCGGGCCGGAAGGATTCACCATAACCGGGAGCATGATGGATGGCGACCGTGAACGCAAGGTGCGCTATGAGGGTAAGCTCGCCGGCGATGAATTGCACATCGGTACACGCAATCGGCCGGAAGCGCCCCTGACTGAGATGGTGGCGCATCGCGCGCCCGACGGCGAGGGCGCCATGCCCGCCCGCGTCGAGCCTCCCCAACTGCACAAGGTTGCGGACAACGGCCTCGTTCGCACTCCACCCATGGGCTGGAATAGTTGGAACAAATTCGCCGGCCGGGTCACGGCGGAGGATGTTCGTGGGATGGCCGATGCCATGGCTTCCAACGGAATGAAGGCGGCGGGTTACGTTTACATCAATATCGACGATACCTGGGAAGGCAGTCGCGACGCTCAGGGGAATATCCGGAGCAATCAGAAATTTCCCGACATGAAAGCGCTGGCGGATTATGTCCACGGCAAAGGCCTCAAGTTGGGAATTTACTCCTCTCCCGGGCCGTATACGTGCGCCGGCTACGAAGGCAGTTACAACCACGAAGTGCAGGACGCGAAAACTTATGCGGCCTGGGGCATCGACTATTTGAAGTACGACTGGTGCGGCGCCAGGACTTTATACAAGGACGAGGAAATGCAAGCGGTCTATCAGAAGATGGGCGACGCATTGCTCGCCTCCGGCCGGCCGATTGTGTATAGCCTCTGCCAATATGGACGCGCCGACGTTTGGAAGTGGGGGCCCGACGTGGGCGGCAATGCGTGGCGTACCACGGGCGACATTCGCGACACCTGGGCTTCCATGTCGAAGATCGGATTCGATCAGGATAAACTTGCGCCTTACGCGAAGCCCGGTCACTTTAACGACCCCGACATGCTCGAGATCGGCAATGGTGGAATGAGCGAAACGGAATACCGGACGCATATGAGCTTGTGGTCCATTCTGGCAGCGCCACTTTTGGCGGGCAATGATTTGCGCCAGATGCCGCCGGGGATTCTTGAGATACTGACCAATCCTGAAGTGATCGCTGTGAATCAGGATAGGGAAGGGAAGCAAGGCAGCCGCGTTTCGAAAGATGGAGATCATGAAATCTGGTCTCGCCAACTTACCGGCGGGGCGCTGGCTGTGGGATTATTTAATCGATCGGACCAGGAGGCAAAGATGCAAGTGAGTTGGAAGCAACTCGGCGTGAAAGGCAATCCGCATCTCCGGGATTTGTGGCTGCACAAAGACGTTTCAGCTTCCGGCGAAGGATATGAAGCGACTGTTCCCGCACATGGCGTAATGCTGCTTCGACTCGCCGCTAAATAACACGCCAATGTTTAATTACGCTCAGACCACCGGACTCCTGGACCAAGATGGCGCGCCTGTCGGCATGGGCTACTCAGGCCATGCGGAAGGCCGCAATAACCCGGCTATGCAAGCCATCCACAACGTAGGCCCGATACCGCAAGGCCTTTATGCCATCGGACCTGCCTTCGACACCGATACTCACGGACCACACGTGATGGCGCTGACTCCAGTGGGCCACGACGCTCTGGGGCGTAGTGGATTCCTGATGCACGGCGACAACATAAGACACGACGCATCCCAGGGTTGCATCATCATGCTACGCACTGTTCGCGACCTTGTATCCAACAGCGTCGACAAGCAACTGACGGTCGTGGCGTAGCCTCTCAGGCTGCTGCATCGAGACTCGTCTCGATGCTCCCCGTGAGAAAGAGCCTCGAGGCCGCAGCCACGCCACGTACAGTTATGTTTGCTGCCGCTGTTCCGCGTGATGCCGCACGTCAATCCCCTTCATCAGGAACAGCACGTCTTCCGCGATATTGGTGGCGTGATCGGCGATGCGCTCCAGGTTGTGAGCGATGAACATCAGGTCGATCGCGCGCGGAATCGTCGTGGATTGCTCCTGCATGAACGTCACCAACTCCTTGTAAACCGCGTCGCGCAGTTCATCTACTTCGTCGTCGGACACCAGCACGCTGCGCGCCAGCGGCTCGTCGCGCTTCACCAGGGCGTCCAGGCAGTTGCGAACCATGATCTCAGCCAAACCGGCCATGCGCGGAATATCGATCAACGGCTTTACCGCAGGTTCCTGCATCAGCGACAACGCGCGCTCGGTGATGTTCACCGCCAGATCGCCCATCCGTTCCAGGTCGCCATTCATTTTGATGACAGCGGTCAGGAATCGCATGTCGCGAGCCATGGGCTGGTAGAGCGCCAGCAGGCGCGTGGCGAATTCGTCGATCTCCAGGTCCTTCTGGTTGATTTGCGCCTCTTTCCACAGCACGTCCTTGGCCGCCTGTTCGTCGCGGTGCACCAGCGCCACAATGCTTTGGTGAATGGCGGACTCCACCAGTCCCGCCATTTCCAGCAGCCGTCTCTGAAGCTCGTCGAGTTCTTCTCTGAAGTGAACCATGAATGATTAGCCGAACCGTCCCGTAATGTAGTCTTCCGTTTCCTTGTGAGCAGGCGCCCTGAAAATGGTGTCGGTCTTGGCGTATTCGATAAGCTTGCCCAGCAGAAAAAACCCCGTGAATTCGGCCACGCGCGCGGCCTGTTGCATATTGTGCGTCACGATCACTTGTGTGCACTGATCTTTGAGCGTGAACAGCAAATCCTCGATCTTGGCGGTGGCGATTGGGTCCAGCGCCGAGCACGGCTCATCCAGCAGCAACACTTCCGGATCCACGGCCAGCGCTCTGGCGATGCAGAGCCGCTGCTGTTGGCCGCCCGAAAGCGCGTAGGCGGATTGGTGCAGTTTGTCCTTCACTTCCTCCCAGAGCGCGGCGCGTTTCAGACTGTGTTCAACGATATCGGCCAGCGGCCGTTTGCCGGCGAGTCCGTTGACTTTAACTCCGTACGCGACGTTTTCGAAGATTGACTTGGGGAAAGGGTTGGGCCGCTGAAACACCATGCCAATGCGGCGCCGCAGCCCGGTGACATCCATTTCATGTATGTCCTGGCCGTCCAGCAAGACGCTGCCTTCGTACCGCGTGTTTTTGATGGTTTCGTTGATGCGGTTGAGAGAACGAAGAAATGTAGACTTCCCGCACCCGGAAGGACCGATCAAGGCGGTGATGCGTTTTTCGGGCACCGACAAGTCGATACCATATAAAGCCTGTGAACCGCCATAGAAGAAATTCAGCTTTACAGTTTGTAGTTTGGGAGGAGCGATTTGGGTATGCGGCGTCTCCGGCGTTACGGACGTTTGGCTCATTTTGGCCGGCTCAGGTACCGTGTTCATGGATAAGGTTAGCCCCTTTGCGAGGCAGCTCCTCGCGATAAAACCAGCCGCGCTGCAATGTTAGCCACCAACACCAGCGTTAGCAAAACCAGACCGGCCGCCCATGCCTGCCGGTGCCAATCCTCATAAGGCGAGATTGCGTGGGAATAGATCATGACGGGAAGCGTGGCTGTTGGCTCGTTCAATTTGTTCGACCAGAATTGATTATTGAAACTCGTGAACAGCAGTGGCGCGGTTTCTCCGGCGACGCGCGCCACTCCCAGAATCATACCAGTAAGAATCCCCTGCTTCGCGGCCGGAACGACAACCGAGAGAATGGTGCGGGTCTTGCTCGCGCCCAAAGCCAGCGACCCTTCCCGTAGCGAACCGGGTATCGAGCGCAGGAACTGCTCGGTGCTGCGCAAGCAGATGGGTATCATCATCAGGCTCAAGGCGAAGCCGCCCGCCCACGCCGAAAATCCGTGCATCGGAACTACGACAACGGTCCACGCAAAGATACCAATGACCACGGAGGGCACCCCGTTCAGCAGGTCCGCTGTGTAGCGCACCAGGAACGACATGGTGGACCCGCCAAATTCGGCCAGGTAGATTCCACCGATGAAACCCACGGGAATGCCGATGCAGATGGCGATCAGGATGGTGATACCGCTGCCGATGATAGCATTCGCCATTCCCCCTCCGGTCTCGCCGGCCGGCAGTGGAAGCTGCGTGAAGAAACTCCAGTCGAGCGATGCCGCGCCATTCCAAACCAGGAAGCCGAGAATGAGGAACAGGATCGAAACCGTCAGCACGGTGCACACGCCCGTGAGGGTCAGCATCACGTTGTTCACCATGTTTCTCTGTACGGTCCTGGTCATGCCTGTTGCTTCGAGCCCTTCCGGGATGTGGCCACGATCAATAATCGGGCACTGCCGTTGAGGATCATGGTCAGGAAGAATAGCACGAGTCCCAGTTCGATGAGAGCGCTGAGATAGACATCGCCCGTAGCCTCCGTGAACTCGTTAGCGATGACAGCGGCGATAGTGTAACCGGGCGCAAGCAGCGAAGCATGGATGGAAGGATCGTTGCCGATGACCATGGTGACCGCCATCGTTTCTCCCAAGGCCCGCGCGAGTGCAAGGAAAATTGAACCGATGATCCCCAGCCGGGCGAAGGGTACGACTACTTGCCAGGTTGACTCCCATTTGGTCGCGCCCAGTGCCAAGGCCGCCTCGCGCTGTTCTCTGGGAACTGCCATGAGTGCTTCTCGCGAAATCGAAATGATGAAAGGAAAAATCATGATGGCCAGAATCAACGCCGCGGCCAAATAGCCGACACCGTAAATCTGGCCCTGAAATAGAGGTAAAAAGCCCAGCGTCTTCTTTAGCCCAGGTTCAATGTATTGCCGCAGTAAAGGGACCAGCGTAAAAATCGCGAGCAATCCATAGATGACGCTGGGGACCGCCGCCAGCAGCTCGACCAGGAATGTACACACCGCGGACACTCGGGGCGAGGCGAGTTCGGCTAAGAAGATGGCGGCGCCCACACCCAAAGGCACTGAAATCAGCAGTGCGACAAATGATGTCAGCAAGGTGCCATAGATGAACGGAAGGGCGCCGAACTTCTCCGCGACAGGATCCCAAACCCGGGTAAACAGGAAAGCTAATCCGAACTTGCCGCGCGATGCCCCGGAATGAATCCAAAGCTCATAAACCAACAGGACGGTCACCAGAAAAACGCTGGCGGCAAAGATCAGGGTGATGAGATGGGCAACCTGATCGCCGCTCCTAAGACGCGCTACGAATTTCCGCGCCGCCGATTGGGATGGCGCGGAAACAATGGCTGTTTGAGCCATGTGACTATTGAATCAACGCAATCTGCTTTTCTTCCTTAGCCAATACAGGCTTGGGAAGCGGGGCATAACTCATGGCCCCCGCGTAACTCTGGCCTTTGTCCATCATCCATTTTAGAAAACCTTTGAGCGCGTTTCTTTTGGTTGCGTCCCCAATCTTGTTAGGGATCAGGAGCCACGTGAACGTCGAGATCGGATAGGCGTTCTTGCCGGGTGCATTAGTGATCGAAATGCGGAAATCGTCCGGCATGTTCTTGGCGGCTCCGGCGGCAGCCTCGGTAACGGTAGCTAAGTCCGCCTTCACGAATGTACCGCTGCTGTTTCGGACTACACCATAGCCCATCTTGATCTGCACGGCATAAATCAATTCGACATAACCGATGGAGTTCGGAGTCTGCTTAACCAGTCCGGCTACACCCTCGTTGTTTTTTCCACCTAACCCCAGGGGCCAGTTCACGGATGTTGAGGCGCCCACCTTGCTCTTCCAGTCGGCGTTGACCTTGGAGAGGAAGTCGGTAAAAACGAAACTGGTTCCGCTGCCATCCGAACGATGTACCACGGTGATGTCTTTGTCGGGAAGATTCGCGCCCGGGTTGTCCTTAACCAGCGCTGGGTCGTTCCATTTCTTAATGGTTCCGAGAAAGATGCCTGCCAGCGTATCGCCCGTAAATTTTAGCGTGGCACTCACTCCTTCGATGTTGTAAGTGGGGACCACCGCGCCCAGCACGGTCGGAAAATGCAAAATCTTGGCCTTGGTAATCTTCGAAAGCTGTTCGTCCGTCATCGGCATATCCGAGGCCCCGAAATCCACCGTGCCTTCCGTCAACTGCCGGATTCCGGCCCCTGATCCCACCGATTGATAGTTGATCTGAACGTCGGGATGAAGCTTGCGATATTCTTCAAACCACTTCTGATAGATGGGTGCGGGAAACGATGCGCCTGCTGCGTTAATTGTTTCGGTCCGGGCAGTGCCCGCCGTTAGAATACTCGAAAACGAAGCCAGCGCAATCGCCAGACCTTGGTTCTTCATAAGTTCAAATCCTTTCGTTGCGTATTTTGTTGGTATTGCAGGAGGAACGTCACGGCAGATTCAGAACACGCATTTGAGGATAGCGTTGTGTCGTTAGCGATAAATGACGATTTGATTAATATCGCGTTACAGGCAGCAGGCCGAGTACCCTTCTGCACCTGCCGCGAGAATTCACTTTTTGTAACCTGCAATCGTCTGGCGGTCATCATTCCCGGCATTGCCCCGCCTGCGCGATAATGAAGGTGTTTGATCCGGGCACTTATTACTTCGGCGGTCGCGGCGCTAACGCTCCTAACGCTGTTTTGCGGCGGTTGCGTGGCCTGCCCACAGTTTTTCATGTTTCCCGGCGCCAAGAAAGACTGCTGCAGCGCGGGCCACTGCGAAAAGTCGAAGTCTCAGAAAAGCGATTCGAAAAAAGAATGTAATCGCATGCCGCTTAGGCCGCCTGGAGTTGCGCATGTGGATTTCGAGCCTCCCCCACACATCGGCGTGGCGCTGGCGTCTATTCAACCGCCGATAACGGCAGCGCCTTCCCGCGACGTACCGGACCGCGTTGAGCATTCACCACCTGATCTGCATATACTCAACGCATCTTTCCTGGTCTAAATTCCTGTTCCACTCTTGCTTTCGCGAGCACCAGGTGTGCTTGCGCAACCTGAACCATAAGTTTGCGTTGCTCATTTCGAGAACGCACGAGGAGAACAAGGATGACAAATAGAAAATTTCAACTCGTCTTGCTAGGTGCGGCCATGCTGGCCGTACCGCAATTAATCCAAGCTTCCGGGCACGGTCCGGTTTTTGGCTGGGCCACGCCTACAAACCCAAGAGGCGGATTCAGTTTAGACGCAAGCTTGATGGGCCGCGACGGCGACGGCGCCGGAACAATGTTTCGCGCCACCTTGGGATACGGCGTGACCGAGAATCTGAAAGTCTCGATTTCAGCGCCACTGGTCTTTCAAGCTGAGCCATTTTCATCCGCGCGCGTGGCGCCGTTTACCCCCATGGGGGGAGATTTTGAGGGCCTGGGCATCTGGCGTTTTCACCGGCAGGATACCGGAGTCGGCTCTAGGTTTGAGACTGCGGCGATTGGTGGTTTGCTGGTACCGGGACCGCAGGATGCCGGTGGAGATCTCAAGGGTCTACACAGCGGTCCGGGAGCTCTTGCCGGCATAGTGACCGGAGTCGCCTCGCGTAGTCACTACGCCTGGGGAGGCGTCAGCTACCAGCGGTACGCCGAGTCCAAGGGCGACCGTAGGCCAGACATACTGTTCTATAGCGCGGTGTATGGGTACCGCCCGCCTTCCTGGCGAACCGATCGGGGTTGGGATTGGCGCATTTTCGGTGAGTTTACCGGGGAGAAAACCGGGACCATCCAGCAATCGGGCCTGACACTGCCCGGCAGCGCGGGTCATCAGATGTTTATTGGACCGACAACGCTCGGCGTCTACAAAAACTACGCCGTTTCAGCCGGCATCCAGTTCCCGGTATATCAAGACGTCAGCCCGGCGATCTACCCACGCGAGCGCGTTCGGATCGCGATCAACTTTTCCTATTTCTTTTAAGGAGCATCATCCAATGAAACGATTATTTATGTTGTTACCACTCGCGCTCTTCTTAGGTGCGCCTCAAGTACGCGCCGAGTTTCTGCAAATGGACCTGTCCATCTTTGGCATGGATTGAATGACTTGCGCCTACGCCGTGCGCGGGGCTCTCAAGAAGTTTCCGGGCGTGGAGTCCGTGGATGTAAGCCTCAATAAAGGGTTAGCAACGGTAAAGCTGAAACCAGGCAACACGGTGCGGCCGCAAGATTTCTGGGAAGCAGTGCGGAAGAACGGATTTACGCCCAAAGAAACGCGCGTGATCGTACGCGGGACGGTCAGCGCGTCGCCGGAGCTGCAACTCAAGGTAACGGGCGCCGGCGTCGTTCTTTCGTTGAAAGGCGGAGCCAACGCATTGCAGGAAGCCGCAAAGCAAAACGGCCACACCGTAATTGCCGAAGGAAGCTTGGTACCGGGCAAAGACCTGAAAGTCGTCGTGCCACTCGACGTGCGGAGTATCAAATCGGATGAATAACAGGAAGGGCAAATGCAGGAGACAGTGAACCCACCGCCGGCAGTGCGTAGCACACTGTTGAGCTACCTGTCTCTGTTCACTTCTTTCGGAACGCTTCTATGTTGTGCGCTGCCGTCGCTCTTGGTCCTGTTGGGGCTGGGAGCGACGGTGGCCTCGTTCCTTTCGGCGGTGCCCTGGCTCGTAACCCTATCGCGACATAAGAATTGGGTCTTTCTCGCTGCCGGACTGCTCATTGGCGCGAACTTCTTGTACACTTATGCGCTTGCACCGCGATTGCAAGGGCGTGCCGGGTGTCCGTCCGATGCGCCGAACGCGTGCACCACCTCGTCGAGAATGAGTCGCTTGGTGCTCTGGGTTTCTGGAGCCATCTATGGCATCGGTTTGTTCAGCGCATATGCGTTAGGGCCCTTGCTTATGAAATTCAGCGAGTGACTCTTGTGTGAAGCCCAGGCCTTGCAAGCTGCAAAAACGTGCTCATCCACGCCACGGTTCGCGCAGCATCCGGCCAACTTGCCGTCAATCACAACAGCCGGGCGACTGCCGATGCCATGCTCGGTAGCCCTGGTCGCCTGCGCTATTAAGTCGGAATTCGGCAAGTTGAACCGAGTTTTGGAGGCGGGTCACACCACTTCCAAACCCACATCTCCCTGATTCCAAAAGCCTTCCAAAAATCGCACCCGCTCCTAGCTCCGCCGTCAGGCTTACTATCAGGCAGGACAAGGAGCCTCTATGTCTTCTAAACGAAAACTCGATTTCCGCCCGTGCCAACGGTGCCAAATCCCACGGACCTGTCACCCCCGAAGGCCGCAAGATCTCCCCCATGAACGCCCTGAAACATGGACTCAATGCTCGTACCGTAGTCTTGCCCAATGAAGACGAGGACGAGGACGAATACAATTTCTTGCTCGAATCCTATGCCCAACGACTCCAGCCCGCCGGCCTCGTCGAAATGGCCAACGCCCGATGGAGGCAGCGTCGCTGCAATAAGACCGCGACGGGCCGGTTCGAGGAACAAATGGTAAAGCAAAAAGAACAGCTCGAAGCAGCCTACGAGTCTTACAGTGAAGACGTCGAACACTCTTTCGCCTTCCGCAAGCTGTCGGAATCGGGCTCTCAGGCGAACCTCAACCGCATGCAATCCCAACTCGCACTCCGCGACTTGCTGCGCCTCCACCAGCTTCGCGAACACGGTGAAGAACGAACCGAATCCCAGGAACGGACACTACCAAACCGCGCGTGTCAGCAAGCGATTCTCTCCACAGGGCAATCCTGCAAATCTAAGTCCACCGGCCCAACACGAACCGATACCGCCCAAGTCGCTGCAATAGTTGGAGTTAACCTCGCGAATAAGTTCCGATCCCGCTGCGCGCACCCCGGTGATTCTCTCCGGCCTATCATTCCAACCGAACCGTTGTGAGCGCTTCGCACTTGCGGAGAGTCGGGATCCGGCCAGGGGCACAGCTTTAGCTCACTACCAATGAGCCGGCACTTCGGGAAAGTGGAAAACTTTGGGTATCATCCGGATGGCTAAGCCAAAATTCATGGATTTGTAACTTACCAGTCATCTTGCAGTTACGTGTGGATGGTTACCTTCATATCTTACACGTCACCTAGGGAACACGGATCGGGCACTGGCACCGGTTACGCCTGGATCCGGAGATTTCAAATTTACTTCGAACACTAAACGGGAGAACCAAAAGAATGAGAACAGGAATCGCGATAGTTGCGTGCTTAACGTCGCTGATCGGTATTTTGCCGGCCCAGGACACGACCGGCGATGTGGCTCAATTGAAAGCTCAGGTCACGCAGCAGCAGCGGCAGATCGAAGAGCTTTCGCGCAAACTTGAGGAATTTACGAAAGCAGTCGAGCAGATGACGAAAGGAAGATCGTCCGAAGAACCCCGGCGGCTCGACGCGCGGTCATCGCAGAATGCAGCGGGACCACTTGTGGCCAGCACGACGCCCATGATTCCATCCATGCCGGTATCGATGGCTTCGCCAGTCGTTCCCACTGTAAGCGCGCAGGATAGGCCGGCGGAATCGTCACCGCTTCAATTGAGAATCGGCGACGCCTACATCACCCCCGTGGGATTTATGGATTTCACCAGCGTGTTCCGCAGCCATGCCGCGGGTGGCGGCATCGGGACCAACTTCGGAGGCATTCCTTTCGGCAACGTCTTTCAGAACAAGCTGAGCGAGGAACGCTTGAGCATGCAAAACTCCCGCATCGGCTTGCGCGTGGATGCGCTGGTGAAAGGCGCTCACGTGATTGGCTATCTGGAAACCGATTTCCTGGGAAACAATCCCACTAACGTCGCGGTGAGCAGCAACAGCAATACTCTGCGTTCACGCGTTTACTGGGTGGATGTCAGCAAGGACAAATGGGAAGTGCTCGGCGGGCAGACCTGGAGCCTGATGACTCCTGGCCGCACAGGCATTTCGCCGCTGCCCGGCAACATATTCTTCACGCAAAATATCGACGTGAATTATCAAGCCGGCTTGGTCTGGGGGCGCATCCCGGAGTTACGGTTTGTCTACCATCCCTCCAAGAAAGTGGCTTTCGCCGTTGCCCTCGACAACCAGGAGCAGTACGTGGGAGGTTCGGCGGGCGGCGGGCTGGTCACGTTCCCCGCGGCTCTCGCCGCCACTTATCCCGGCGGCGAGTTGAACAACCAGACCACAACTCTCAACGCTCCGCAGGTGTTCCCGGATGTAATCGCCAAGCTCGCTTTCGATCCATCCAGCAAGTTCCACGCAGAGATCGGCGGAGTGGAGCGCGCCTTCAGAGTCTGGAATCCCGTCAACAATAACCATTATTCGGCGGTAGGCGGCGGCGGTTTCGTGAACCTGAATTTTGAGCTGCTCAAGGGCTTCCGCGTGATCACCAACAATTACTACAGCAGCGGCGGTGGCCGTTATATTTTCGGCCAAGCTCCGGATCTGATCGCACGCGTCGACGGCAGCCTGTCTCTGATTCACGCCGGTTCAACCGTTGCAGGTTTTGAGTTCACCCACAAGAACACCTTGCTGTATGGCTACTACGGGGGCATTTACATTGGCCGGAACGTGGCCATAGATGCCAACGGCAACCGCGTAGGATATGGATTCGTTGGTTCGGCGAATGGTCAGAACCGCACTATCCAGGAGATCACGGGTGGCTTCAATCAGACACTGTGGAAAGATGCGAAGTACGGCGCGCTAAACCTGATGGGCCAATATTCGTACCTCAGCCGCAATCCCTGGTTCGTCGCCAGCGGGCAGCCGGAAGACGCGCATCTGAACATG
The DNA here is from genome assembly GCA_955652915.1 of uncultured Bryobacteraceae bacterium. GTDB lineage: Bacteria > Acidobacteriota > Terriglobia > Bryobacterales > Bryobacteraceae > Palsa-89. The sequence goes on along the minus strand of CATPCJ010000379.1, from coordinate 7,098 downwards.
CTCTTCTTTAATCTGCGATATACGTTGCCGGGGTCGGCTCCCGCGCTGAAGTAACGTCATTACGTGGCGCGGAGACTCGTCTCTGCTGCATCGAGATTCGTCTCGATGCTCCGGCGAAAGAGCCTCGAGATAAGTCTCGAGGCCGCAGACAGGTGTCCGCGCCACAAATCCTGGGGACTAACAGGCATTTCCCTCGTCAAAGGGATATGCGGTTCCGTGATTTTCGATTTGCCTTTCGCGTTCTGGCATCGAAGCCCGTTTTTGCGCTGGTAGCAGCGTTGTCGCTGGGTTTGGGCATTGGCGCAAACTCAGCGATTTTTGGACTCATCGACGCATTGTGGTTCCGGCCACTCGCAGTCCCGCATGCTGGCGAGATAGTTCGCATCTTTTCCGTCACCGATCAAGATCGGGAAGCGGCGTTCTCGTATCCGGAATACCTCGACCTGAAAACCGCCGGCACGCTGCGCGAAGTGGTGGCCATCGGCGGCCGGGGTGCCACCTTGCTGGACGGCCAAAGCCGGGAGTTGCACACTCTCAATCTGGTGTCCTCAAATTTCTTCACCGCTTTGGATGTGAAGCCCGCTCTCGGACGCCTCTTCACCCCGCGGGACGAAGCCAACCCAGACGCGCCGCCGGCCGTGGTGCTCGGGAATAGTTTCTGGGAGCGCCGCTACGGCGCCGATCCGAATATCGTTGGAAAGCAGATCCGAATACAACGCGCCAAGGAAATATTGGTCACCGTGATCGGCGTCTTGCCGAGCAGTTTTCGCGGCTTGGCAACGGGCGATGATCGCGACTTGTGGTTTTCGAAACAAGAGTGGGCGCGGCTCGGCAACGTCCGTGAGTTGGAACAGCGCGACTTTCGGTGGTTCCACGTTCTTGGCCGATTGGCTCCCGGCGCCACCGGGAAATCGTCGAATGCCGAGATCGCCACCATTGCATCGCGCATGGCCGAGACTTGGTCTGCCACCAACCGCGGGCGGCGCGCCGTCGTTATTCCCGATCTGCGCTACAGACTGCAACAGGCTGGTACCAACGGGCTGGCGCTGTTGGCCATCGTTTTGCTCGTGGTGTTGATTTCATCCGTCAATGTCGCCAACCTGCTGCTGTCCAGAGCCGGCGATCGAGGGAAGGAGATGGCGGTGCGGCTGGCGCTGGGGGCAAGTCGCGCGCGCGTGATCCGGCAGTTGATGACCGAGAATATTTTGCTCGGCACATTTGGGCTTGGCATCGGCCTTGCGATTGGGTCACTGCTCATCGTCTCGATTCTACCGGCCCTCATCGTACAACCTCCGGGGCTTTACCGCGCCCTCGATTTCCAATTTGACTCGCGCGTGCTGATTTTCAGCCTGGTAATCTCCTTTGCCACCATCCTGTTCTTCGGCCTCGCGCCGGCCTGGATGTCTACGCGGCCGGATCTTGTTCCCGCCCTGAAAGGCGAGGCCGCCTACGGATTATCCGGACGCCGATGGCCGCTGCGCAACTGGTTGGTTGTCGCTGAGGTCGCGCTGTCGATGACGTTACTGGCATCCGCCGGTGTACTAGTCCGCAGTTTTGCAAATACGCGCACCGGCGACCTCGGATTTGCGCGCAAACGGTTGCTGCTGGTGTGGCTCGCTTCCGATCGCGCCAAGCCCGCGCTCTATCGGGATGTGCTGGCGCACTACGCCGGGTTACCGGGTGTGCAAAGCGTGGCCGCGGCGGTACGGGCGCCGCTGAGCCTGTCGAGTAATGGCATGTTTCAACGCGTGGCATTTCCAGACCGCAAAGAATTTGAAATCAAGTACAATTCCGTGACGCGGAACTTCCTGAGCACGATGGGCACGCCGATTGTGCGCGGCCGTGATTTCGAGGAGCGAGACGAAATCGCAGGCGCGAATTCGGTGGTAGTGAACGAACGTATGGCGCAGCGATTCTGGCCGGGGCAGGATCCGATCGGCCAACCGATTGCCGTTGGCGGTAGGCCGCACAGAGTAATTGGCGTCGCCAGGAATGCGCCCATCAACGAGGTAGGTGAGACGCCGGAACCCTATTTGTACCTTGCCTATTGGCCCAACTTCGAGAGTGAGGTGACGTTCCTGATCGAAACGCAAGGCGATGCAGTCGCGTTGGCGCAGACCGCGCGCCGCGAGCTGAAATCCGTGGACGCCCGGCTTGACCCGCTCACCATCACTACTGAAAATGACTTGATCCGATTTTCCGCGCAGCGCTATCAGGTGACCGCTGAGTTAGTGGCAGCCCTCGGCGCGCTCGGATTGCTGCTGACGGCCGTGGGTTTGTACGGCGTCGTTTCCTATGGAGTGAGCCAGCGCACCCGTGAACTTGGGATTCGTATGGCGTTGGGCGCCAATCGCAACGACACGCTTTGGCTGGTGCTTCGCGAAGTAGCAATCCTGGGATTGACAGGCATGGCGATCGGATTGCCACTGGCGCTCACCGCGACTCGAATGCTCTCGACGTTGTTGTTTGGAGTGGGTCCGTGGGACATACCGGCGTTCGCCGCGGCGGCAATCTTACTGGCAAGCGTCTTGATCGCCGCCGGCTGGTTGCCCGCGAGGCGCGCCACCAGCATCCAGCCATTGTCCGCCTTGCGGTGATTGAGGTGACAGTCACCTCAATCACCGCCGAGGTGGCTGTCACCTCATTAAACGCCGCGCCGGTTGCCCCACAGATCGATGTGCAAGCGCGGGCTGAAACGGAAGCGCTCCTGTTTGCAAATTTCAACCAGCCACCGGGCCCGTTCCGCCAGCACCCGCGGGTCGACGCCTTCAGGCATCAGCACCACGCGCTCGCGGTCCGCGCTGGTCTCTTGAACAATCGCGCGCACTTCGTCGATGTCCTCCGCTCGCTCGATCACGAACTTGAGTTGATAGGGAAACCGGCGCATCAGACTTTTCAGTACCTCCGGTTGATGCCGCAAGCGCTCATGCTGCGCGCCCCAACGCCCTTCCGGAGTCGAATTGGCTAGCTTTGGACTGATGCTCATCAGATCGCAACGAACATCGGCATCGACTGTTCCAGCGGTTTCGATGGTGAGGTGTCCCGCAAGACGCCGCGTCAACTCGGCTATTTCCGGGGCGATCATCGGTTCGCCGCCGGTCACAACCACGTGCGATGCGCGGTGCCGTTCCACTTCTTCGGCGATAGATTCGATTGATCGCTCGTCGCCTTCCGGCTGCCACGAGGTGTAAGGCGTGTCGCACCAGGTACACCGCAAATTGCAGCCGCTGGTGCGGACGAATACCGACGGCACACCCACCAGCACGCCCTCGCCCTGAACCGAATAAAAGATTTCAGCGATTTTCAATTGGAATACTCGATGGGATCCCGCATGCGCGCTTCCCGAAAACCCTTCAATCGCAGACGGCAGGAATCGCACAAACCGCAGGACCGGCCCAGCTCGTCCGGATCGTAGCAACTGTGGGTCAGCCTGAAATCCACAGCGAGCTTCCCCGCTAATTTGATGATCTCGCTCTTGGAAAGCTCGATGAGCGGAGTGTGGATTTTTATGCGCGTTCGGCCTTCCACTCCCGCTTTGGTGGCCAGATTCGCCATGCGTTCGAAAGCCTGGATGAACTCCGGCCGGCAATCCGGATAGCCGGAGTAGTCGATTGCATTCACGCCGATGAAAATGTCTGAGCAGGCAAGCACTTCAGCCCAAGCCAGCGCGAAGGAAAGAAAAACGGTGTTGCGCGCGGGTACATACGTAACTGGAATGCCTTGGGTCACGCCGGATTTCGGAACTTCGAGATCGGCGGTCAGCGCCGAACCGCCAAACAATCGCAGATCGACCGGGACAATTAAGTGTTGTGCCGCGGCGAAGCTGGCTGCAACCTTGGCGGCGGATTCCAATTCAACTCGATGCCGCTGGCCGTAGTCAAAGCTGAGCGCGTGGCACTCGAAGCCTTCATCCCGCGCAACGGCCAGGCACGTCGCGGAATCCAGGCCTCCGCTCAATAAGCAAACCGCCTTCATTTCGGGAGCTTCAGGCTGAGGAAGACGCCGATCAAGGGGAAAAAACCGAGGGTAAAGAGCGCGCGATGGAGCGTGAAGTGGTCGGCGGCCCAGCCGGTGATGGGAATGAAGATCAGGCCCGCCATGCCCCAGGCGAATCCCATCATCAATGCCGATACGGTGCCGGCTTGTGCGGGCACCAGTTCCTGCGCCATCACGACGTTGACGGGAATTGTGAAGAGCAGCAGCAGCCCGGTGAGCGCGAGTCCAATCAAGGAAACTACGCCGCTGGTGAGGAAGAACAAAGCGAGGAAGGGAAGACAACCGGCCATGGAGATAAGGATGACGCGGCGTCCGCCAAGGCGGTCGGATAGGTGGCCGCCCACAAATCCTCCGATCGCGCCCGCGGCTAAGTAAAGCGCCAGCGAGTAACTGGCGCCAGTAAGTCCGAAGCCTCGTTCGCGATGCAGATACAACGGCAGGAATTGTGAAAACACGATTTGGATGATCGATCGAATGAAGACCAGAAAATACAAAATGGTGAGCGGCTTCCAAACTGCCTGCAGTGGTTTCCAGTCAAAGTGCTTACGAAGGTGGGCTGCCGGACGTGATGGCTCGGGCAGCAGAACCAGCAGCATCACCGTGATGAGAACTCCCGGTAGCGCGGCCCAGTAAGTGCGCTGCGGACCAATCCAACTGAAGAATGTCGAGAAATAAATTGGACCGGCAGCCAGACCCAGAGTTCCGGCGCTGATGAAGATAGCCATCCACCGGCCGCGGTTTCCGGCCAGGCCCAAGGTCGCGCGGGACGTTGCTTGCGGATGGAACGATGCGACGCCGCAACCACTCAGTAACACCAGGGCGATGAGCCAGCCGTAGCTGGGTGCAATCCCGAGCGCCGAAATAAAAATGCCGGCAACAGCGGGAGCGAGCGCGGTAAATAGCCGCGAATGGAATCGGTCCGACAAGTAGCCGTAAGCCGGCTGCATCACCGATGCCGAAAAGACAGAGAGTCCCCCCAGGATTCCAGCTTGCGTGAGACTAAGGCCAAGTTTGTCGACCAGTACCGGTTGGAACGTCCCCAGCGCGGCCGAATAAAGATCGATGAAGAAGTGCCCGAGCGAGAATAATATAAGGCCGAGAAAACCGGCTTGAACGATCTGGTTGTCCGGTTGCCGCAGATCGAGCTGGACCGCCGCTTCACTGGCCATGAAGCTTTAATTATACCGGCCCGCCCTCTACGCGCGGGCTCGGTTCAACGTTTCCAACGCATGACCGCTCCCGGCCTCCGTCGCAAACTTCTGGGGACGGCTCTTGCCTGTAAGCCCGAGACAAATGGTCCACGTGTCTCCATCCAACTCATAGATTCCCAGCGACACGTTCCCCTCTTCCGGACCCTGCTTAAAATGGAGGTCGAAAGTCTTCGGTGTCGCCGTCGAATCCAGCGCCACCGTTCCTTCATACCGCGCGCCCATGGCGATAGTCGTGAAATTGTCTCCACTCACAACAATTTTTGAACCGCCCGCGGGCAGCTTCTGACCGTCCAGTTCGAATTCGACGATGTTCCAAGTACCCTGCAGCCTCTCGAGATCCGGATTCATGCGATTAACGAACCTCCGCCTTGCTCTCGAAGATCGCCTTCAAGCGCGCCGAGTCTCCCAGCATCTTTTTTCTGACCGCCGGCGTGATCACCGGCTCCATCAAATTCGCAAACCAATTCGAGAAGTGATATCGCGAATCCATTTCCAGCCGGGTTTTCCCGTTCCCCATATCCACCAATTCGTACGAGTTCTCTCCAGTAAACTCTACTCCTGGAGACGAAATCTGCAACGCCAAGTGCGACGGTGGCGCGTACTCGCGGTTCTTCGCCACCACTTCCATCCGCTTTCCACCGTTATTCTCATCGCGCATTACCCATACGTGGCTCGCGCCCACGCCATGAATCGCTGGGTCGGGTACGCGCACCTCCACCAGCCAGCTCACCCATTGCTTCAGTTTGTCGCCGTCCTCGAGCCACGGCCAGAGTTGTTGTGGCGACGTGGCGATCTCGATCGACCCGTGCACATGTCCCGCGTCTTTCCGCTGTCCCAGGATGAGCAGCGTGACGACCGGCAGAATCAACAAGGCAGCCAGTACGATGCCAATCCACTTCAACCATTTCATACGAATTTTCTCCATGTAAAGGCGAACAGGGAACTCGCCGGCACCAGCCAGAGCACCAGCCATTCATATGCCACGGGCGCCTCGCCGGCAGCCGCCCACAGAGCGAATGCCGCCGACGCCGCGGTAGCGGCCGCCATCAAAATCGATCATTGAAAACTTTGCGCCGCCGATCCGCACAGCGCCGCGCAAACGCACGCGTATATCAGATTCACCGCCAAAAACACGGGTGTACGTTCCAGCCCATCCTTCAGTGGAATTTGCGAGTGTACAAAACACCACAGCCGGTCCAACAACAACAGTGGAACCGCCACGCCCAACATCGTCACGACAACCTGCCTCGCTTCGCCCGATCGCAGGCGCAAACCCAGCAGCGTGATCACGGATCGCAGCACCTGCCAGGCGTACCAGCGGCTTCCCGCCGGCCGGCCGCGCGTCGCGCACAAATAAATGAATTCTTCGTGGAGATCGCCCGCTACAAATTCTCCTTCGCTTTCGCCGGCCACCGCAAGAAGAAGCAGTCTGGCCAGCATTGGTGGTTTCACCGGGAACCTCGCGGAAGCGGGAACGCCAAGCCTTCCAACATGCTCTCGAGTTCCCGCCGCGACCGGTTTACGGCCTGAATTCCCGCGCCCGTCAGATGGAAGGAGCGTTTCGCGCGCCCGCCGCGCTCGGGCGTGGGATCGCTCAATTCGGCGTTAATCAGCCCTTTCGCCGTCAGCCTGTCGAGCGTTGCATAGACGGCCCCAATCGTGACGTCGCGTTGGGTTCGTTCTGCAATTTCACGCCGTACGCGCATCCCGTAAGCGTCATCGCTCAGCCGCAGGACCGCCAGCAGAACCAGGTATTCGAATTCTCCGAGGGATTCGCCCTTGGCCACGATTTCTACATAGTAGAGAAAATAACCCAGACTGTCAAGCTTTTTTCAAAATTAACTCCAACGCTGGGAGCTGGGACGGAACCAATCCGGATCCATGGGCGTAT
>CATPCJ010000378.1 GCA_955652915.1 uncultured Bryobacteraceae bacterium | reverse complement strand
GTCCCCCTTCAGCTCGCCCCAGGTTTCCCGGAAAACAACTTTCCCGTTGCGCGCGATCAGGCCGGATGCGCCAGCCAGCCGATGCGAATCCACATGCTCCCGCATCACCGTGTTAATCCGGTTCAGCCGCTCGGTCGACAGACCGGTTTGCTCCGGCGCGGCGGTAGGCAAACTGCCGGCGAAGACGAACGAGAAAGTAAGGACAAAAGCAAGTGGGGTGCGCATGACCGGAAATTCTATCACAGGCTCGACCGACCGGTAGGTCACCGTCGCGAGCGAATGGCTTTTTTTTCAGAAAACTCAGAAAGAAGAAAATCATAAAGTGCTGTGTTATCAATGGCTTAATGAAATCGTTTGCTGCATATGTTAAAAATGTAACAACAGGCCCCTTGACACAGCCGTCTCGATCCAGCAAAATTGACCCAACCTAGGTCTCAAATTTGAAGAGTCGCGAAAAGGGAGTCTCCATGTCGAAAGTCCTGTCAGCATTGATCTTACTGGCCACTGTTTTGTGCGTCACCGCATGGGCGCAAGTGCCCACGGGTACCATTTCCGGAGTCGTCACTGACGAAAGCGGCGCAGTGATTCCAAATGCCAACGTAATTATCCACGACAAGGGTACCGGCGCCGACCGTACCTTGACTACCGGCGCCGACGGGGCGTACAGCGCTCCGGCTCTTACCGCCGGAGTGTATGAAGTGCGCGTGGAAATGAAAGGCTTCCGCACCACTGTCCGGGAGGCAACCGTGGAAGTGGGCGCTACCACCACTGCGGACATCCACATGATCGTCGGTCAGACCAATGAAGTGGTAACCGTCGAAGGCGCCGCCGCGCAGATAGAGTACGACCGCCATACCATCGATGGAGTTATCACACGCAAGACCATCGAAAGCCTGCCGCTCAACGGCCGCAGCTTCATGCAACTCGCATCCATTGAGCCGGGCGTCACGGTGAGCGCGGCCTCGACCTCCCAGTACAACACCCTTTTCAATGTTTCGGTGCTTGGCGGCGATTCGGGAAAGACCGCCATCAGCGTCGACGGCGGCCCCCTGAAGGACAGTATCGAGGGCGCCGGCACTGCCATGAATTTTTCGCAGGAAGTGGTTCAGGAGTTCCAGCTCTCGTCGGTGAACTTCGATCTTTCGACCGACATCACCAGCGTGGGCTCAATCAACATCGTCACCCGCCAAGGCAGCAATCAATATCACGGAAGCGGCTATTACTTTTTCCGCGATCACAACATGGCTGCCTACCCCGGGCTGAAGCGCAATCCTTTGTCTCCGGACCCATTCTTCGCCCGCCGCAACCCGGGTTTCTGGGTTGGTGGCCCCACCGTAAAAGACAAACTGTTTTTCTTCTTCAATTACGAGTACATGAACCAGGTACAGGCATTCGTTGTCCAACCCGATATTCCTTCGGTGGCCGGCCTGGCAAATAGCTTTGGAAGTCCTTACCGCGCCAAGACGCTCAGCGCGCGCTTTGACTACCGGCTTTCACAGAATCACACCCTGTTTGCCCGCTATTCGCATGATGGCAATCAGGGACTGGGCCCCAATGGCGGCACGCCATTTCCATCAAGCTGGTTGAAGAATGTGAACTGGGCCGACCAGACTGCGTTCGGAGTCACCAGCGTACTACGGCCGTCGTTGGTGAATGATTTCCATTTCACCTATGGCTATTGGCACAATCGGAACCTTTTCCCGACGGCATCGGATTGCCCGAATTGCCTGGGTCTGGGTTTCCCCCAACTTACTTTGGTTGGATCGAGCAATTTTCAGGTCGGAGACACTTCTAACGCTACACAAGGCCGTGATCTTCGCAGGTTCACATATCAAGACAGCTTGAACTGGCAAAAAGGAACGCATCACTTCCGGTTCGGCGCGCTCCTGGAACATGCTCCCGGCACTGGTTTCTGGGGATATTGCGATCCGGCTTGCTCCGTCGCCTACTCACCGGAATTCCTGACCAGGACGCTGACCGCGGCCGGCGTCGCCGCCTTCTTCCCCAATCTGCCTAAAACCATCACCACCAATCAGGATCTCTTGAATCTTCCTTTTGCCGGTGCATCGATCGGCTTGGGCGATGCCAGCCAGCCGCCACCCTACAATGTCGACATCGCAAAAGTGAACAATCGGTATCGCTTCTATGGTCAGGACACCTGGAAGATCACGCCGAAATTCACGCTCAACTATGGTCTCGCCTGGGAATATGAAAGCAACTTGTTCAACAACGATCTGACAAAGCCGGCGTTTCTGGCGCCGCTGTACGGCAGTGACCTGAGTCCAACTAAGAATAACAGCGGAAATTTCTCGCCCTCCCTCGGCTTCGCTTGGGCCCCGGGCAAAGATAGCAAGACCGTAATTCGCGGCGGAGCCGGCCTGTATTACGATACGGAGCAATTGTACCGGCGCTTGCAGGAGCGTTCGGAAATCGGACCGCTGGGTAATGGCCGCATCCTCGAGCCCAGCACCCAATACACCAATATCTTCCCCGGCATTCTCAACGTCGGTGTCACCGCGGCAACCGGACGGCCAACCATCATTCCAATCGGCGCACTTCTGCCAAGCGCCGCCATTACCAGCCTCACGCTGGGACAGTTCCTGCAGATCATACAGCAGCAAACTCCGATTCTCGCGGCTGCGCTGACCCCGTCGAACAAAAATGATCTTTCAGTGCGGCCCATCGATATCAGCAAATCGGGTAGCCAGCTTGTACCGCATAATTACCCTGTACAGCACAGCTATCACACTTCGCTGGGTGTGCAGCGCCAATTGCGTCATGACATGGTTCTGAGCGCCGATTTCGTTCGCCGCGTATTCATCAACGAACTGTATGACGGCACCAACATCGATCTCAACAAGTTCAATCGGACCATCAACGGAGTCCAGTCGCCGGTAATCCCCATTTGCCCGGCCGCGACCAGGAATACGCCTGGCGTGGAGTGCTCGAATGGCGCAATTTCGTTCTGGGTACCGGGCGCGCGTCAGACTTACACCGCCTTGCTCATGAAGCTCGACAAGCGCTTCTCGAGCCGCTACCAGTTCACCGCGTCTTACGCGCTGCAAGCCAGAAAGGGCGTCAACGGAATCGCCGACCTCGGCAATTACGCTTCGACTTGGGGACCGCAAGGCCCGCGCCACGTACTGAGCATCGTCGGCACCGTGGACATGCCGTGGGGCTTCCAACTCGGGTTCATTTCCAGCTTCGCGAGCAAGGGCCCGATCTCGGGTCAAGTTGGGGGTATCGATGTCAACGGCAACGGCTCCGGCGTCACTCCGCTTCCTGGACTGTCTTTCAATTGCTTGAACGCGGGTTGCGGCAAGTCCGAGTTGGAAGCCGCCGTTGCCAATTGGAACTCAACCTTGGCCGGCACGTTGGACAAAAGCCCTTCGCCCAAGAAAATCCCAACGCTCGTTCTGCCCACAGGCTACACCTTGGGCCGCAATTTCACCTCGCAGGACCTCCGGCTGACGAAGACCTTCAAACTCAAAGAGCGCTACAAGTTCGCGGTCCTCGCTGAAATGTTCAATGTATTTAACTACCAGAACTACGGCGGGTTCAACTTCGATCCATCTTCCGGCGTTTTCGGCATCGCAACGCAGCGTCAAGGCCAGACCTTCGGTTCGGGTGGACCTCGCGCCGTCCAGCTCGGCGGACGCTTCAGCTTCTAGCTTCTCAATCAAAGCGAGGAATACGGATAAAACCGTGTTCCTCGCTTTTTTGTATTCAAGGTAGTTGACTTCTGTTCGTTTCTGGCTGGTACCCGAGGTGAGGTCAGCACTGCCGCCAACTTTCTAGGAAATCAAAACAAAGCCGTGAAAAAATCGCAAACCAAAGGGTATGGCTGTTGGCGGCCACCCCAGACGATGAAATACGCGGTTTCGGCGGCATCGTGGTTTCAACAACTTGCGGGTATTTTCAGAAGAACGCCGGCAGAATGCTTGTGCCACGCGCAACCCACTGAGTTCGTGCAAATTGTGGCACAGCGCGGCTTCGCCGCAAACTGAGTTGGATGAGAGTCGGCGTTCTCCTGTCGTGTCGAGAAAGTCACTTACGCAATCGCGTGCGAATGACATGCGATCAGCGGCGCCGGGAACTCGCTCGGTTTCGTGCCGGCAAGTGAGTACGCGCACAGCAGCGGCACCGAATGGGCCTCAATCACTTCGCTCCACAAATCCTCAAGCTGTTGCGTACTCCGGAGGTCGGATTTCCAAAGCAAATCGACCATCTCGCCAAAGACACGCACAGGCCGGGTGGTGCGGTTGCCTCCACTAGCCTTGGCCTTCTCAATCAGCCCGCCCACCTTGGTTTTGAACACCAACTCGTCTATTACTCCGCCGAAGATGAAGCTGGATAAGAGATCCTTGGCGTCTTCGCAGATAAGTTGTCCGGTTGTCTCCAACTGTTTCAGGTTGAAGCCTTCCTGCTCCAGCCGGCGTCGAATGGGCTTGCAGTGCTCCGACTTCATTACCAGGACGACTGCTTCGCCCTTTCGAATTCCAGCGCTGGCGAAGAGACAAACTGCCTCGGCAACTTGGGTTTCGCCGGTATAAGGATAGACGATATGACCGCACGGCTGCGGGTTGGCCAAAAGCGCTGCGCCCTTCGAGTTCATTGCTACCTCTTGCGGTTAGATGCTGGCACGGGCACACAGTTTCAAGATTTCATGGGTTCGATGCCTCAGCGTCACATGCCATCGCTGCTGGCCGGATTTGACGGAAGTGAGGTTTTGACTGGAGCCGGCGGGCTTTGACAGGGCCGCGTTAGCCGTAACATATTCCGGCGTCGGTGGACTTGCTCTGTCGCTTCATGCCGGTCAGCGACGATATTTGCCAACTAACTCGTCGAGCGACTTTGGACCGATCACTCTCACGCCCAACGTTCCTGCGACCTTGGCGCTCCTCCCTGCCAACCGGATAACGACAATCGTTAACAGTTCCATCACTGTTACGTTCACGGGAACGCTCGCCTGCTCCGTCACATTTGGGGGGTGTTACGACGAATTTTGCGGGGCCGGGCACGGTGAACATTTCTTCCTATTGACCCCTCCCGGTCCTCCGGTAACCCCACTGCCGCCGTCGATTATCCTAACTCTGACCGGCTCGGTACCTGGCAAAGCGACGATTCGCAGGTCGGAACGGAGAAAGTTTCGAAGTAGCCCGTTACCGATTTGACCGCCTCCTGGTAAAATTGGAATAGACTCATACGGCCAGCTTTCCGGTTCAGGGAAAAATTCCCCTTGATTCGTGAGCCGGTGGTGTTTATACTGACTCTTTTGGTTGCCTTATACCTTGCATGACACCGAGGGAAGATTTCGATCCGCTAGCCCCACAACGTGAGGCGGCGATGTTTTACGGCTTATTCCTGCGCGGCCATTCGCCCGATACGTTGCGTCGCGACATTGACGTCCCTCGGCCGCTTCTTCAGAAGTGGCTTAGCCCCCGGCGTCATGAGGTCGGCTTCCGCGACTCGCTAAAACGCGTTTACCACTACCGTAAACAGGTCCTGGCGATTTTCGATGAGCTGGTGCTGAACGAAAAGAACAGGCCTCGCGTTCAATAGCCCTCCAAATTCAGAATCGCTCGCCCTTCACTTTACATCTCACTAGGAAGGAAGTCTTCATACATGAGCCAGACGCGCATTCGCATTTATCAGGTAGACGCTTTCTCCAGCCAGGTTTTTGCCGGGAACCCGGCGGCAATCTGTCCCCTGGAAGAATGGCTTCCGGACGATCAAATGCAGGCCATCGCCGGGGAGAACAACCTGTCCGAGACGGCGTTTTTCGTCCGGGAGGGCGACGGTTACGCTCTGCGATGGTTCACCCCGGCGGTGGAAGTGGATCTGTGCGGACATGCAACGCTGGCGTCCGCGTTTATCATTCTGAATGATCTGACGCCGTCGGCCAACTCGGTTCGATTCCAGACCAAGAGCGGCACGCTGGTGGTAAATCGCGAAGGCGATCTATTCTCGATGGACTTCCCTTCCCGCCCGCCCGCTGAATGCGACGTGCATCCGAAGCTGGTCCAGGCTTTGGGAGGCGGCCCGCAAACGGTCCTCGCTGCGCGTGATTACCTGGTGGTCTACGCATCGGAAGAGGAAGTGCGCAAACTCGAACCCAACATGCAATCGCTTGCGGAGGTCGACAAGTTCGCGGTCATCGTAACCGCGCCGGGCAAGGACGTCGATTTTGTCTCGCGATTCTTCGCTCCCGCCAAGGGAGTGCCGGAGGATCCAGTGACGGGCTCGGCGCACACCACGCTAATCCCGTATTGGTCGAAGCGTTTGGGAAAGACAAAGCTGCATGCTTATCAGGTTTCGAAGCTCGGCGGCGAGCTGTGGTGCGAGGATCGCGGCGACCGGGTGACGATGAGCGGCAAGGCAGCGCGATTCATGGAAGGGACAATTTACCTTTAAGAGATGGGCCCTACACGGATTCGGATTTATCAGGTAGATGCTTTCTCGAGCCAGGTTTTCGCCGGGAACCCAGCGGCAGTCTGTCCGCTGGAGGAATGGCTCCCCGACGATCGAATGCAGGCCATTTCTCGCGAGAACAACTTATCCAATACCGCTTTCTTCGTCCCCGGCGGCGACGGTTTTTGCCTACGCTGGTTCACACCCGAGGTGGAGGTGGATCTGTGCGGACACGCAACTTTGGCGTCTGCGTTTATCGTTCTGAACGATCTGACGCCGTCGGCCAACTCGGTTCGATTCCAGACTAAGAGCGGGGCCCTGGTAGTAAATCGGGAAGGCGATCTATTCTCCTTGGACTTCCCTTCGAGGCCGCCACGTGAATCCGACGTGGGGCCGCAATTAATCGAAGCTTTGGGCGGCCGCCCGGAGACCGTGCTCGCGTCGCGCGACTGCCTGGCGGTCTACGCATCCGAAGACGAGGTACGAAAACTCGAGCCCAACATGCAATTGCTTTCGAAGGTCGATACGTTCGGAATCATTGCGACGGCGCCGGGCAAGGACGTCGATTTCGTCTCTCGATTCTTCGCTCCCGCCCAGGGAGTGCCGGAGGATCCGGTGACGGGCTCGGCGCACTGCGCACTCATCCCGTATTGGTCGAAACGTTTGGGGAAAACAAAGCTGCATGCTTATCAGGTTTCGAAGCGCGGCGGTGAGCTGTGGTGCCAGGATCGCGGTGACCGGGTGACGATCAGCGGCAAGGCAGCGCGATTTATGGAAGGGACGATTTACCTGTAGTCGCGTTTAGGCCGATGCGCTGCAGTCCTTCGCGAGCGGCAGTGTTGCAACGGTTGTCCAGAAGCGCTCGATTGACCGCACAACTTGCATATATTCGTCCAGGTCCGACGGCTTGCGGATGTAGCAATTGGCGTGGAGAGCGTACGCGTAATCGAGATCGTTTGGAGCCGTTGAGGTTGAGAAAACTGTTACCGGAATCCGGCGGAGATCGGGATCGGACTTGATCTCCTTCAATACCGCGCGCCCATTCTTTCCCGGCAGGTTCAGATCCAGCAAAATGAGATCGGGACGTGGATCGTCCTTATGATCGCCGCGCTTCCAAAGTATGTCCGTGGCTTCGTCCCCGTCACTTGCAACGTTGAGGTGTCCCGGAAATCCCCCCTCTTTGAGCGCTTCACGGACCAGCCGCACATCACCCGGATTGTCTTCGACAAGGAGCACTTCGAGTTTGCGGCCGGGATGGCACATGTTTTTTAAAGCGAATTGACCGATTATCTCGATAAACCTATGCATTCATTGGTCCACTCGTAAAATGCTGCCGTGCCGATGGTGAGAACGGTCATCATCCGTAAAATTTGCGTGAATCGGATTTTCTTACAGGTACTTTTGGGTGTAGGCGCAATCGCCGGCTTCGATTTAGAATAAAGGTGGTGACTCGAACGCTCCTAAACGTAACGGCCGGTCTGCTCTGCCTGGTTGGGTGTGGAATGGCGGCTGCGGTGCCCGGCCTTTCGCTGCGCGGGACGTTGGTCAGGTCCGCAGGCGATAAGCCCGCGCTTGAGCTGAGCGATCACAAACAGGTATCCCTGGAAGGCGACGAGCCGACGGTGGGCGTGCTGAACGATAAGCGGCTTTGGGGAACGGATTTTGAAGTTGTCGGACACTTCAATTCACCGGGGCATTTCGAAGTCGATCCCATCCACACGCGGGCCATGTTCGTTCACAAAGATGGAAAGCGCCTGACAATTTCCTACTGGTGCGAGGTCTGCTATATTCGAACCTACACGCCGGGCACATGTGTGTGCTGCCAGAAATATACCGATCTCGATTTGAAGGATGCCGACGAGCGTTGAGCCTCGTCGTCCTGTTCTCAGTCTTCCCGTTTATGACCCAAGCCGCCAATTACTCCGCCGAGAAACTGACGGTCGATTCCGTCGAGATCGTGCGGCTGACGGATGCCGCGCATGGGACGCAGGTTTCCATCTGTCCATCGGTGGGCAATATCGCCTACGACATGACGGTGAACGGGAAGCAGGTCCTTCTGCCGCCTTACGCTGGGCTGGCGGAGTGGAAGGCGAAACCGGGGCAATCCGGGATTCCATTTCTGGCCCCGTGGGCTAACCGGCTGGATCAGGACGCATACTGGGCCAACGGGCACAAGTATCTTCTGAATCCCGATGCCGCCACGTTGAGAAGAGATCAGAATGGCCATCCGATTCATGGGTTGCTGTTGTTCGCATCGGATTGGCAGGTTGTTAAGCTGCATGCCGATCAGCAGGGCGCTGAAGTCGCCAGCCGTTTGGAATTCTGGAAACATCCGGGATGGATGGCGCAGTTCCCTTTCGCGCATACGATTGAGATGACTTACCGGCTTGCGGCGGGAGTGCTGGAAGTTCGGACGGCGATTGAGAACCATTCGCTGGAAGCCATGCCGCTGGTGATTGGTTTCCATCCCTGGTACCAGATTCCGGACAGCCCCCGCGACGAATGGACGATTCACGTGCCGGTTCGCGATCGCTACACGCTGTCGAGCGCTTTCATTCCGACCGGCGAAACAAAGCCGGTGGACTTGCCTGATCCAACGCCGTTATCGGGCCGCCAATTCGACGACGTTTACGGAGGCCTGAAGTCGGCGGAGGAATTCTGGGTGGAAGCCAAGGGCCGCAGGATTTCAGTGCGGTTCGGTCCCAAGTTTCCGATTGCGGTCGTGTATGCGCCGCCGTCGCGGAATGTAGTCTGCTTCGAACCGATGACGTCCATCACCAACGCGTTTAATCTGGAGCACTCAGGCGCATATCGGGGGCTGCCGTCGATTGCTCCGGGAGCGACTTGGACGGAAAGCTTCTGGGTGCGCACCAGCGGATTTTAGCGCTTGCTGACTATGTGGGGCAGGATGGCATCCTGCCGGCGGATTGGCAATCCGCCTGGTGTTGGATCCGGAATTACTTACGGGCCGATTGCCAATCGGCGGCAGGTTACCAACCTGCCCCACAATTTAAGGCTTCCAGGGTTGCGGATCGGTGACTTGACCCGAGTCTAGAGAATAGCGCTTCCGTTTGACTAGTACGCCGTCGGCCTTGAATCTTACTTCCAGTCGATTCGCAACCAGATGGATGTTTGCATCCACTGCGTTCTCGACGCGATCGCCTGGCCACTTTCGCGAAGCCTTCACAGCGGGCTTGAGCGCTTTCACTAACAGCCCGAGCGGATTCGGAGGCCGTTCGCCCGCGACCGCCGCCTCAATGGCGCCACAGCGTTGATGGCCGAGCACGACGATCAACTTGGTGTACTTCGTCACCGCATATTGAATGCTTCCGATAACGAAATCATCCAGGAGGTTGCCGGCCACCCGGATGACGAACAGATCTCCGACACCGCGGTCAAACACAACCTCCGGCGGAACACGCGAATCGGAACAGGTCAAGACGACCGCGAACGGCGATTGATGCTGCGCTACGGCGGTGCGTCGCTCCGGTGTTTGGTTGGGATGCGTGAGGCCGTGGCGCTTGGTATCCCACCAGTTCCCATTGCCTTCCTCCAAGAGAGTCCAGCATGTTTCCGGAGTAGCGCAGGGCTGCGGATCGGCGCCATACAGCCCCGCGAGAAAAACAAAGAAAATTAGCTTGCGCATTTATTTCACTTTCGCTTTTAATTCTTGCAGCGCTGCCTGTAGACTCTTGAGTGTTCGCTCCATTTCTCCCACGGCGGCCACTGCTTGCGACGTCGGCACGGTATCGGAGCCCTCAATGACGCCCAATACGGAAGCTAGTTCTCCGTTGAGAGTCGTCAGGTTTGCGTCCCCGGCAGGCGCGCCGCGAAAACGTCCGCCTCCTACGCCTTCCAGCGCCGCGGCCTGATTCTCCGCGTCCGGATTCCGATCCTTCAGTTTCGCCCGCAACGCTCGCACCTCTTGCAGCGCTTCGTAATCCTGATGCAGCATGCCCGTGATTTTCGTGGCGAGCGTAAATTGCTGCAGCAGCCCCGGCGCCGGAGTCTTAATACGCGGGTCCATTTTCACGGTCAACGGCTGAATGTAGCTTTTCCCTCCAGCGGTCAGCTTCACCGAATACCGGCCCGGCAGCACAACCGCGCCCAGAGGATATCGCGGCGTATCGCGATAGATCGCTGAAATGGGATATTCATGCTCCAACGCATCCGGCGGTGGATAGTGCAAATCCCAGACGAAGCGATGCATTCCCGCGCTGGCCGGGGGAATGTTGGCAGGCCGAATCCAATACGTTGGAACGTTGAGATCGGGGTCGATCGGCTCTGGCTTGTCGTCGCTCGAATAGCGGCGCACCAGCTTCTTGGCCGCATCGAAGATCTCGATCGTCACCGGCTCCGTTGCCGCCGTCTTCAGGCAGTAGTAAACGATCGCTCCATCCGGCGGATTCTGACCGGCCGGCTCTTCGGGCGGCAGCGGCGTATCGGTATTTTGACTCCGGCGGATGCGGTACGTCACGGCCGGCCGGAACAGATGCGCGCTGGACGCTGCGATCTCCGCGCTCATCTGGCGCAACGGCGAGATGTCGTCCAGAATCCAGAAACCGCGGCCGTGCGTGCCAACTACCAGATCGTCATCGTGAATCACCAGGTCGCGAATCGAGATCGCCGGCATGTTCAGGCGCAGGGGTTGCCAGTCGTCGCCATCGTTGAAGGAAACGAAGACGGCGAGTTCCGTGCCGGCATACAGCAGGCCTTTCCGCACCGGATCTTCGCGAACCGTATTGACCGGACCATCGGGCAGGCCGTTTACGATTTCCTTCCAAGTCCGGCCGCCGTCATGCGTGCGATAGATGTGCGGTTTAAGATCGTCTAGCCGGATGCGATTGATGGCCGCGTAACAGGTGAGCCCGTCGAAGTGCGACGCGTCCAGCATCGAGACCTTGCTCCAAGGCGTCAATTCCGGCGGCGTAATATTCTTCCAAGCCTTACCGCCGTCGCGCGTGACATGGATCAACCCGTCGTCGGTGCCGGCCCAAATCACGTCGACATTCTGGTGAGAGGGTGCAACCGCGTAGATCACTCCGCGCCGCGTGGCTTGTGCACGGGCTTCTTCGGTATAGATGCCGACGCTCGGTGGAACCTCGTATTTCTCACGCGTCAGATCGGGACTGATTGCGTCCCAACTATGCCCGCCATTGAGGGTCTTGAAAAGCACGTTCGAACCCAGAAAAAGCAGATGTGGATTCACTGGCGAAAAGATCACGGGCATGGTTCGCACGAAGCGGTACTTGCTGGTGCGGAGCACAGCGGGGCCGATCTGTTGTACTTCCCCGGTCGTCTGATCGAAGCGCGAAAGCTTGCCGCCATAGATGAAATTCGGTTTCAGCGGATCGGGCGCGACATAGCCATACTCTTCGACGCCCACCGTGTGCCAATCGCGAAAAGTGATCGCGCCCGAATCGCCGCGGCTCGCGACACCGGCCGAGCCGCTCTCCTGCTGGCCGCCGTACACCCAATATGGAAACCGATTGTCGGTGATCACGTGGTAAAACTGCGCGGTGGGCTGGTTGTACCAGGAGCTCCAGGTCCGGCCGCCGTTCACCGTGATGGTTGCGCCTTGATCGCTGGCCAGCAGAATAATTTTCGGATTGTCCGGATTGATCCAAATGGTGTGGTAATCGTCGCCTCCCGGCGCGCCTTTGATGGCGGTGAAAGACTTTCCAGCGTCATCGGAGCGATACGTGGAAGTGTTCGCCACATAGATGACATCTTCGTTTCGCGGATCCACGCGGATGCCCGCGAAGTCCGATCCGCGGCCGGCGATGCGAACCTCGGTGTTGACGCGTTGCCAACTGGCGCCGGCGTCGCCGGAGCGGTAAACGCCGCTGAGCTTTGCTTCCACCAGCGCATACATGCGCTTGGGATCGCCGGGCGCGATAGCGATTCCAATTCGTCCCAGGCCTTCCGCCGGAGTCGGCAGACCACCGCTGAGTTGTTGCCAGGAGCTGCCGCCGTCGGTCGACTTGAACAGTCCGCTCCCGGCGCCTTGCCAGGAGCCATTCTCCCAAGGTCCTTGACGAGCTGCCCACAAAACCGCGTAGATTGTTTCCGGATTGGCAGGATCGAACGCGAGATCGACGGCGCCGGTGTTCTCGTCTTTGTAGAGAACCTTCTGCCACGTCTCGCCGCCATCCGAAGATCGAAAAACTCCGCGCTCCGGATTAGGGCCGTAGGGGTGGCCAAGCACCGCCGCGAATACACGATTGGGATTGCGAGGGTCTACCAGAAGCGCGGAAATCTGCTGGCCATCGCGCAGGCCGAGATGACGCCAGGTTGCGCCCCCGTCAGTGGATTGGTAGATACCGTCGCCCACGGAAAGGTCCGGGCGTTGAAGTCCTTCACCACTTCCGGCGTAAATGATGGCGGGATCGGATGGAGCAATAGCCAGCGCGCCGATAGAGCCGGTCGGTTGGTCGTCAAACAGTGGCCGCCAGACTCGGCCGTAGTCGTCCGTTTTCCAGACCCCGCCGTTGTTGGCGGCAACGTAAAAGACATTGGGCTGCGACGCGATTCCCGCTGCGGCCACGGTACGGCCGCCGCGGAACGGTCCAATCATTCGCCACCGCAATCCGGCGAATAGATCGGGTGAGAACTGCTGGGCGGCAAGGGGTAGTATGGTGAGAAGGAAAAAGAATCGGCGCACGGAAATCGAGTGTAGCACCCGTGGCGTGGCACTCGGGTTGCTGTAAGTACGGATGGGGGCAACTATGCGTCTACAATCACGTAATTTTTTCAAGGCAAGTGTCATTACGCTAGCTTTCTTTGCTGCTTCGGCTGCAATCGCGGGCGGGCACAAAAGTCTCAATGGAACTTGGGTTTTAGAGCCTACTCGCAGCGAATTCGCCGGCGAACCGGCCCTTCAAACGGGCTCGGTTACCATTAACGACCGGGAACACAATATTACCGTATCGCGTAGCTTCACTTACGACGGCGCGAATGAGACGTTCTCCTATAGCTTCAGCACGGATGGACGGGAGAATTCCACCATTCACCAAGGCAAGTCGTTTAAGAGCAAGGCGAAATGGGACGACAATGTTCTGAAAGTCACCACGACGCAAAACGACGTCACGGTTGTCGAGCGCTACAGCCTGGAGCCGGATGGTTCCATGAAGCTGACGGTGGAGCGGCCCGGTCATCACATGATCTCGCTATTTTTCCAACACCAATAGTTCAGGAGGCTCCGGTGCTACAAAGCGCAACGAAGGCAAGTGTCGATTGGGATGCGCACGATAATCACTGGCATGTGCGGATTCAAGTTGGCGAAGAAGTGATCAAGCGACGGCTCGACTCCGCCGCCAAGGACACGGACGCCGATGCTCTCAAGAGCAAGGCTGTCGCGTGCGCCAAGGACGAAGGTTACGACGTAGATCCAGGCACGATTACAATCAACCGTTAAATCCATGTGGGGCAGGTTGGTAACCTGCG
>CATPCJ010000377.1 GCA_955652915.1 uncultured Bryobacteraceae bacterium | reverse complement strand
TGCTTTGAGGGATACTGCTGTTACTTATGACCGGGAGGAAGTCTGCTTGAAAGCGCTGTTGATTTCGGTTCTGCTTCTGGTTTTCACGGGGTGCGCCCATCCACCGCGGCTCGCCACTGCCATCGACATTCAAAAGAAATCTGACGGCGTCATTCTGGTCATCCTGAAAGTGACGAATACCGAAGATCGTGCCACCACTCCAATCGCGCTTGAGCTCACGGGCCAGGCGCGAATCAATGGCCGTTGGGACAGGCCCACCAGCTTGCTGCATCCCGCTGCTTTCGTCTTGAACCGCAAGGAGGAGCGCGAGATAACCAAGATTTGGCGGATTCAGGCGGAAGGCGTTCGCACTACGTTAGTTCTCAAGGAACAGGAAAACGGAAGGCTTCTCAAGACTGAGAAGGTCGAAAAGATCTTCTGACCTACATCACCGTGGCGAGCTGTTTCCAGCCGAGACCTTGCGATTCGGCGACGCCCGGATAAGTGATATACCCGCCGTAAGTATTCACGCCTTCTCGAATAGCGGCGTTCTCCGCGCAGGCCCGCTCCAGACCCTTGCCGCACAATTCCGCAAGATAGGGGAAGGTCGCGTTGGTCAATCCAAAGGTGGACGTGTGGGGCACAGCCGCGGGCATGTTCGACACGCAGTAGTGCAACACGTCGTCGACGAAATAGATGGGATCGGTATGCGTGGTGGCGTGCGAAGTTTCAAAACATCCGCCCTGATCGATGGCGACATCCACCATCACCGCACCCTTCTTCATGCCCTTGAGCATGTCGCGCCGCACTAACTTAGGCGCCGACGCGCCGGGGATCAGCACCGCGCCGACCACCAGATCCGCATGCCGCAACGTTTCGCGAATCGTAAAACTGTTGGATGCCAGCGTGACGATCCGGCTGTCATAGATGTCGTCGAGTTGGCGCAGCCGCTCCAGATTGCGGTCGATGATGGTGACGTGCGCGCCCAGCCCCACCGCCATCTTGGCCGAATTGTGGCCCACCACTCCACCGCCCAGGATCACCACGTTCGCCGGCGCTACGCCCGGGACGCCGCCCAGCAGCACTCCGCGCCCCCCGTTCGGGGCTTCGAGATATTGCGCCCCAACCTGCACAGCCATTCGTCCAGCCACTTCGCTCATCGGCGTCAGCAGCGGCAGCGACCCATCCATTTCGCGAATAGTCTCGTACGCCACCGAGTTTACTTTCGTGTCCACCAGCTTCTTGGTCAGGTCTGGTAGAGGAGCAAGATGCAGGTAGGTGAACAGAATCAGCCCGGGACGGAAATACGGATATTCGGAAACCTGCGGTTCCTTGACCTTCACCACGAAGTCGGCATTCGACCAGACGCCGGCAGCGCTCGATAGAATTTCAGCGCCCGCGTCGGCATAATCCTGATCGGGAATCGAACTGCCTTTACCGGCCAGAGTCTCGACGAGTACTTTATGTCCGGCTTCCCGCAACGCGGTGACTCCGCTCGGCACCAGTCCTACGCGCGTTTCGTGATCCTTTACTTCCTTGGGAACGCCAACGGTCACTTGGGGACTTCCGGCTTGGTTGCATCCGCGGCCGACGGCGCGTGGGTCTGCGCGATGAGCCGTTTCGGTCCCAGCCCCAATGCGATCAGCGAAATCGAAGTCAGCTTGCCATCGGGAGTCAAGTTTTGTTCGGCCTGAAAGCGCTTCAGGGCGTCCGCGGAGTCGGAGCCCCATTCACCATTCGGCTCTCCTTGGAAATAGCCTTTGCTGACGAGCGCCTGCTGGATCTCTTTGTAGCGCTCGGGTGCCGGAGCTTGTTGATAGGATCGCCGCTGACGTTTCGGGGGCGTCTTATATTTCTGGCCCTTGTGCTTGGGAGCTTTGTACTTCGATATCTTGCGCGGCGCGATGGAACTGCTCCGATGTTTCGTGGCTTTGCGCTTGGGGGCGGCGCTAGACGGCAACACCATGGCGAACACGGCCAGGAGCAGAAGAATGGTTTTGATCACTAACCTTTATTCTAACCGCTTTTTTGAAAGTTTTTCCACCCTTACGATGTACTACATAGACATTCCACGACCAGCCGCGGTGGGCGGTGGAAGGAGTAAGGGCGGTCCGTTAATCGTTGGTTTGGATGCGGAAGGGCTGAAGTTGCCGAATCCAATAGACCGATCACGCTGATCGACGTGATGATCTTCGCGAGCCAACTTTACAGATTTCGGATAAAATACTCTCTAGGCGTTCTCTCCGTGTATTGCTAATCGGCCTGCTCGGCATCAGTGCAGACTCCCAAATCCTTCGGCATCGAGCCAATGGAAATCCGAGCCGGCCAAAGCGCTACGTCTAGCTGGGAAAACGCTGGCGTGTCCGCATTTGTTGTCGGCTGGGGTAGGAGGGTTGCGGGCAGTGGCTCAGTTCCAATGACGTTCACGCCCGATGGCGCGTGGGTGTTGTATCACGATCAGGATCCGGACGGGAACGACGCTTTATATCGCGTCTCGATTTCCGGCGGCGCGGCTCAACGAATTGGCGGATACCCAACGAATAGTGTGCTGAGTGACCTGGCCGGATGGAGGAAGCCTCCTGCAGTCGATGATCAGGGCCGGAAACTCACCGAGACGTGGATACTGGAGAACTTCATCTCGCAAGCCTCCTTCGCGTCCCAACCCGTTTGTGAGCAGTTTAAGAGCCCTTTTAGCAACCTGGTCAAAAATCGACCTTGGGATGCTGCGCAATGCGGCCCCGCACGATTCTTGCTCCCCTGTTTACAACAAACCTTTAGCGGCACAAGTATGTCGGGAGGGCATCTCAGGATTGACTACTTTCACTCCACTTCACTCCGTAAAAAGCGGTGGTTTGGATGCGGAAGGGCGGAAGTTGCTGAACCTCTTAAACCTGTATTCACCGCCGCAGGCGCCGGGGTCGTTTATATTCAATCTACGGTCAATTTCCCAAGCCGGACGCCGCATGACCGGTCAGGAGTACTTCGAGCTAATCAATCCCAGACCGTTTAACCGAAAGTGACTTCAGATATCAAATCCCAATCTCTTCTTTTGAAACTCAACTGACAGTGAGTCGAGATTCCTTATCTGAAACCCGCGCTCGCGCAAATCCCGAACAATTCGAGTGAGAGCCTGCAACGTCTTCTCCGGCCGAATACTCATTTCATGAAACTTGTGGCTTCCGTCGTGCAAGTCGATGATTGAACCGTTTTGGCACTTTCCCAGAACTTGCGAGCGTATGTGTTCCGGAGTAACACAGTCATGTTTCCAGTCGTCCAGAATTACGTCATCGTGATCCACGACCATCATCTGACCCGAGTTGATCTTGTCAGACAACATACCAAGCAATTCGCTACTCCGCCAACCGCCGTTATCTTGCCGGGAGTATACAAACCAGGCACCCTCAGGTACTTTACGGGCTGTCCGATGATGTGTTCGACTATCTCGTTTCCCTTCAGGAAATTCCCACGGGTCTGCAGATCGTCATCGCCGCCTTGCGTATAGGCATGCCCACCTACTGTGTGGCCCTCTGCTCGGATTTTTTTAACCAACTCCGGATACCTCTCGGCGAACCGTCCGATGACAAAAAAGGTTGCGCCACACGCTTCTGTCTTGAGAACGTCCAGGAATTTCTCGGTGAAAAAGGGGTTTGGTCCTTCATCAACGGTCAGCGCAACTTCGGAGTCTTTCTATCACCATGTTTTGTAATACGCAGCGTACAGTTCATATGTTTTCATTTTCCACTGTAAAGCGGCATTACCTTATTATTCGTGCGAACCGTGATGTAAATAAACTCACGTCACGGTTTGATTATAACGCGACCTCGGGCCAGAGAAGGCTGCGGGCCGAGGCGGGATTCGTCACGATTAAGCGCGCTCGCGTCCTTCTATCCAGGTTGGCTGGCGCGATCACGTTCTCGCAACAATGTTGAAATGTGCCCGAAATTGTGCCCGTAGAGACGCAACTCCAGGCAAGATCTGGCAACAGGTACGAATAAAAGCAACTTGGCCGCAGGGAGTCCCATCAATACGTTTGAAATGGGTTCGACTCCCACTCGCTTCCGCCATATTTATGTTTTTTCCTGTTCGTCGCGAAGACCTCGCGCACAGGCCCGGCAGGCAACGTCCGCCCGATTCATCAACCAGAGCTTCGGCCACCGAGGAGTCGAATCCCCAAAGTTGCGATACCCCTCAATGGTGCGGTTATCAGCCAGGACAGTGACGACTGGAGGCCTTGCATACGGATCTCCCGCTCCCGCAACGCGACCTCCAGGGCGGCCGTCTGCTCCAGTACTAGAGCGATGCGGCGCTCGCGCTGGACCAGCAAGACTTCCAATCCCTCGATCTCATCGTTCAGTTTCGCGATCCGCTCGTCGCACCGCGTAATATGCGTTGCGTAGGAGTCCAGCAACGAACCTTCAAGAACCGCCGGCTCCGGGAGATCGGTTTCCCGCTGGTACGCCTTGCGCAAAAGCTCGGTGTAGTGCAAGCGCGGCAGAAGCACATCGGTGAACGAAACCGATTCCGGCAGAGCGCGCAGGAATTCGCCGATTTCTTTCGTGGAAGTGGCCCAGTCATACT
>CATPCJ010000376.1 GCA_955652915.1 uncultured Bryobacteraceae bacterium | reverse complement strand
GACCCACTGTCCTCTGCGCATCTTCCAGGGCCATCGGTGATTCCGGATACGGCCCCGATTTCGGATACGGCCCCACATCCGTCACCCGGTATTTCGACAACACACAAGTGATCCCCTTGGGCGTCAGCCAATCGCAGACCTCCGTGCCTTCCAGATCGATGGCCAGAACCTGATAGCCCCCACCAGGGAAGACGACAACCGCTGCGCCCGTATTCTTTCCTTTTGGCGAATAGACCGTCAACGTGGGCCGCGACACGTTGCTCACCCCCACCGCCGGCCTGCCGGCCACCAGCAACTCCTTCCCCGACGTCTTAGCAAACTCCGGCCCCGCGACCGGTTGGGGATCGGGCACTCTCCCCGGCCATATCGGCACTTGCGTATGTCCCGGCGATGGCTGCCACACAGGCTTCTGCGCGCTCAGACTGCCGAACGCGGACACAACACAAAGAGCAAAGATCAAAGGCTTCATCACAATCCCCACAGCTTAATACATGACCGCTCACTGCCGGAAGTGCTGATTGATTTCGACGTTCGGTGCGGTGAGTCCTAATCGGAAGCCGCTCGCTGGTTTCACAAAGGGTAAGTTTCGGGACGAGCGAAGGGCCGCCCGTAGCGACGGGCTCGCGCAGTCCCAATTCGTTTTCCCAAGACGATTCGCCGCTTTCTTTCCACTTCCGATAATCCGGCCTTCGAAAAGTTGACTCCGGCGCTCACTCAGCAACTGCACATTCCTTTCCGCTTCAACACTTGTCCCGATGTCGCCACGATCGAGCTCCATCGTTCGCCCACCGGAGGTTTGCCGATGCGAGTCACGGCGCCGCGCTAACCCAATCGACAATAATATAGTTAGGAGACAAATGGTGCGATGTCCTTCCAGTTCTCGGGAGTGCCGTTGCAAACCAGGCAGTGACACGGTTGAGAATGGCATATCGGGCGATGGCCTCTGTACGGTGTAGAGCTTCGAGCCGGGTTCCACGTTATCCACGATGTTTGCATGAACCGCATGCTTGCGACGGCTAGGCGCAACCGCCGCCCGCACTTCTCCACGCCTTTGCAGTAAGCCGAGATTCTGGCAGGCGTGCTTCTGGTAGCATTTAAATACGCGTTGGGAAAGTAGGAAACGTCATCCGATCCGCAGCGGGAGCACAGCACCACGCCGTCCGGCCAGTGCATTTTAACCATGTACTCGTGGCAGTTATCGTACCCCGAATCCGTCGAACGCCCCTTCGCCTTCCGTGCGCTGCCGGAATCTGGATCTGTGGCGATGTTGAGCCGCGTGGAGTGGCGCAACGCCCTCCGCGAATCGAAGCTCGACGCCCGAAAACAAGACAGTGCAAAACGACCCCAATCCCAAGAACGGACACCCAGTGCGGATCTAAGTTCACACCTCAGATTGACACCCACTAACCCAATTCGGTAAGCTGAGATGACTGTAAGTCTCGAACGGAGAACGTCTGTCTTTATGAAAACCCAGTTTCCGTCCCCGGGCGAAATCGTGCGCCAATGGCACGTTATCGACGCCCAGGACCAAGTGCTTGGCCGAATGGCCAGCAAGGCCGCGCTGTTGCTGATGGGCAAGCACAAACCTACTTATTCGACGTTCCTCGATACCGGCGACCACGTGGTGGTCATCAACGCCGAGAAAGTCAAGCTTACCGGCAGCAAGGATCAACAGAAACTTTATCGCCGTCATACCGGGTATCCCGGCGGATTGATTGAAGTCGGCGCCATCAAAATGCGGGCTACGCGGCCTACCAAAATGATTGAGCAGGCCATCGCTGGAATGCTTCCGAAGAACAAGCTCGGCAAGCAAATGTACCGGAAATTAAAAGTTTACGCAGGTGACAAGCATCCGCACCAGGCCCAAAAGCCGGTGGCGTTGTCGTTGACTTGAATCAACTAACCGAAGAAAGGCATCTGAGTGGCAGCATCGTTAGTACAGCATCTAGGAACAGGCCGGAGAAAGACATCGGTCGCCCGCATCTTCTTGCGGTCGGGCAAGGGCACCATCACGGTCAACGGCCGGACCTTCGAACATTATTTCGTGAATGAATCGGCGCGGGCGATGGTCCGGCAGCCGCTGCTTGCGACCGAAATGGCCGACAAGTTCGACATCCTCATTCTGGCCGACGGCGGAGGCTCCGCCGGACAGGCCGGCGCGGCCCGGCTGGGCATCGCGCGCGCACTTATCGAATTCAATTCCGAGCTGCGTCCAAAACTGAAGCAGCTTGGATTGCTGACACGCGACCCCCGGCAGCATGAAAGAAAGAAGTACGGCCAAAAAGGCGCGCGCAAGCGATTCCAATTCTCCAAACGCTAGAGTTTGCCGCCAAGGCAAGCTTCTAGGACGTCCGATCTTTCGACGACGCACACAAATTCCGCTTTGGGCCGTGTGCCGTGTCTGAATCGGGCGAAACCCGTAACCCGAATAACAAGGAGGCAGTTTGCCGTCAATTTCAATGAAGGAGTTGCTCGAAGCGGGCGTTCACTTCGGGCACCAGACCAAGCGCTGGAATCCAAAGATGAAAGAATACATCTTTGGCGAACGTAATGGAATTTACATCATCGATCTTCAAAAGACCCTGAAACTTTTCAAGGATGCGATGCGCTACGTGGCGGAAATGGCCGCGCAGGGCAAGAACGTCCTATTCGTCGGAACCAAGCGGCAGGCTCAGGAAGCAATCGCCGAAGAGGCCGCTCGCTGCAACCAGTACTACGTGAACCAGCGTTGGCTGGGCGGCTTGCTGACCAACATGCTTACGGTTCAAAAATCCATCAAGCGTCTCAAGGAATTGGACGTGATGGCCAACGACGGCGCTTATGCCGGCCGCGCCAAGAAAGAAGCTGGCCGGCTGGAACGCGAACGAAAACATCTGCAGACCAACCTGGCGGGCATCAAGGAAATGAACGGGCTGCCCGATCTGCTCTTTGTGGTCGATTCGAATAAGGAAGCCATCGCGGTCAAGGAAGCCCGGAAACTGGGCATTCCAGTGGTAGCCGTGGTGGATACCAATTGCGATCCCGACGAAGTGGATCATGTGATTCCGGGAAATGACGACGCGCTGCGCGCCATCCGGCTCTTCACCACGAAAGTGGCCGATGCGGTAATCGAAGGCCGCGCGCTGGCTACCGAGCAGGACTTCGCCACCGAAAAGATCGTCACCGACGAAACACCGGCGGAAGAGATTCCCGAATACACCCAGTTCGATCCGCAGCAGTTGGATCAACTGATGTCGGAAGGTCTCTCGGATGAAGAGCTGCCGTCCATGTCCCTGCCCCGCAAGGGTTCGGGAACGGTGACAGTGGAAGACTAGGAAACGCCGTTCTTTCGCTTGCAGCGGCTCGTCTAACCAAAGAACTAGGAAGTAACAACCAAGTGAAAACCATGGAAATTTCCGCAAAGCTCGTGAAGGAACTCCGCGACCGTACCGGCGCGGGGATGATGGAGTGCAAGAAGGCGTTGATCACGGCCAATGGCAGCGTTCCCGAGGCTGAGATTGTTCTGCGCAAGAGCGGCATCGCCAGGGCGTCCGGTAAAGCGGCGCGCACCACGCGGCAAGGCGTGGTCGGCAGCTATATTCATGCCGGCTCGCAACTGGGCGTTTTAATCGAGGTCAATTGCGAGTCCGACTTTGTCGCCCGCACCGACGATTTTCAGGGCCTGGTGCGGGATCTCGCCATGCAGGTGGCGGCCGCCGACCCGAAGTTCATCCGCCGGGAAGATGTGACGCCGGAAGCTCTGGAAGTGGAGCGCGACATTCAAAGCGGCCGCGCCTTGCAGGAAGGCAAGCCCGAAAAGATGCTGGACAAGATCGTGGAAGGCCGCATGAACAAGTTTTACGAAGAGGTGTGCCTCTACGATCAGCCGTTCATCCGCGAAAACTCGACGACCGTGGGCGATCTCATCAAGTCGGTGATCGCGAAACTCGGCGAAAATATCACGGTCTCGCGCTTCGTCCGTTTCAAAGTCGGCGAAGCTACCGCGGCCGAGGAAACGGCGGAGCAGACTGCGCCGGCGGAATAACTGAAGCCCACGTGGCAACGCCCAAATATCAGCGGATCGTTCTCAAGATCAGCGGGGAATCGCTCGCCGGCGGCGGAACTTTCGGCGTCGATCCGGAGCGCGTGAAAAACCTGGCGAGCGAGATCGCCGAAGTCGTTAAAACCGGCGTCCAAATCGGCCTCGTTGTTGGCGGCGGCAATTTCTTTCGCGGCGTGGCGGCGGCCGCGATGAACATGGACCGGGTGGCGGCGGATCACATGGGCATGCTGGCCACGGTCATCAATGCCATCGCGCTGCAAGATGCCCTGGAAAAGGCCGGCGCGCCCACGCGCGTGATGACCGCCATTCAAATGCATCAAGTGGCCGAGCCGTACATCCGCCGCCGGGCCATACGGCATCTGGAGAAAGGCCGCATCGTGATATTCGCGGCCGGCACTTCGAATCCCTATTTCTCCACCGACACCGCCGCCACTCTGCGCGCGCTCGAGATTCACGCCGACGTGATCGCCAAGGGAACGCGCGTCGATGGCGTTTACGACAAGGATCCGCTGCGTCATGCCGACGCCGTGCTCTACCCTCAGGTCACTTATCATGAAGTGTTGGCCCAGGCCCTGGCGGTGCTGGATGCTTCGGCAGTGGCCATGTGCAGGGACAATCAGCTTCCCATTCGGGTTTTCAATTTGAATACGTTCGGAAATATAATGCGTATGTCGATGGGCGAGCCCATTGGGACGCTCATACACTAATCGAACACTATGAAAAACGAACCTCATGCAACTCCATCAGCCCATACTTTTCAGACGGTGAAGGAAATTGAAGCCAACGCCAGGGCGCGCATGGACAAGGCGCTGTCCGACCTGCAGCACGATATGGCCGCCGTGCGCACCGGACGGGCTACCATCGGCCTGCTGGATAGCGTGCGGGCGGATTACTACGGCACGCCAACGCCGCTCAATCAAGTGGCCACGCTGCATGTTCCCGAGCCGACGCTGATCACTATCCAACCCTGGGACGTTTCGCAAATCGGCCCCATCGAGAAAGCCATTCGTACCTCGGACCTGGGGCTGAATCCATCCAACGACGGTAAGATCATCCGCGTTCCCATTCCACCGCTGACCGAAGAGCGGCGCAAGGAACTGGTAAAGAAGCTGCACCACATCGCCGAGGATCATCGGGTGGCCATGCGTAACATCCGCCGGGACGCGAACGAAAACGTCAAGAAGCTGCTGAAGGATAAGACCATCAGCGAAGACGACGATCGCCGGGCGCACGAAGAGATTCAGAAGCTGACCGACGGAAGTATTCAGCGTCTGGATGCGGCGGTGAAGGCGAAGGAGAAAGAGATCCTGGAATTTAAATAGACTTTGTGGCGCGGACTCTTTAGTCTGCTGCATCGAGACCCGTCTCGATGCTCCGGGGAAAAAGCCTCGAAACGAGTCTCGAGGCCGCAGAGACTAGTCTCCGCGCCACGTACGCCACTACGCGCCAGCCCCCAACCCCGAGCCCCCAGATCCCAGCACTTCCTCCATCTGCCGTACGTGCCTCTCGCAATGCGTGCCGATGAATAGCAGCCACTGATAACAATCGAACTGGCCCAGGAATGGGTGGGGGAAGAAATGATTGCGAAGATCGGCTTCGGTCGACGTAGTGAATTCGATGGAGCGATTGCGCGCCGCTTCAAACTGGTTGAGCAGCGCCGGGAATTCGGGCCAGCGGCCGATTGGCATTACCGCCTCCGGACCCTTCACGCGGAAATTGCGCGCGGGAACCCGTTGCTGGATCACTTCATCCTTCCCAACCGCTTCCGCGTGCTTCTCCGGCTCGGGCGCGGATTTGAGAACGCGGCCCACTGAGTCCAGCACGAAATGCTCGACGATGATAATGTGTTCGACGCAATCGGCGACCGACCAGCAGTCGTCGGCCGGCTTGAAGCTGCGCTGCGCCGGCGACAATCCCTGGACGGTCTCCAGCAATCTCGCCCGGCTCCGATGCAGATGCTCCAAAGCTAAATCACGTTCCGCCGTTTGCATTGTTCGCCTCCATAATCCTTACGCCGGCGTTGCGATCCGCCGGATATTCGAGGACCAAAGTCCCTACGCGATCGGTTTCCACTTCCCGCAATTCCTCATCGTCGGCCTCCACCAGATACTTGTGGGTTGGCTTCAATCCTAACACCAGCACCGGACCTCCCTCCATTGGAAAATGCATGGGACTGCGGCCCAACAGCACGCTGGCGTCGCCCACCGGAATCGGCTTTGGTTCGGCCGCGAGCGGGCCGGTTTGCCTGAGCACCGTGATCTTTCCGTCCTGAAAAAGTTGGGCTTCGCCTTCGTACAATCCGAACCAGACCGCTTCGTCTTCCCAATTGGATCGTATGAAGAGCTGTCCCGAGCGCTGGTTGTGATACAGAATCGGAAGCTGAAAATAGCTGAGCCCCGGTTGATATGGATTGGCCCACAAATATTCATACGGCGCGCCGAAGGTGCCTTGCAGCATGAAGCGATCCTGGATCAGCCAGCCCTGCAGATACTGGTTTTCGAGAGCGTTATTGTCATAGGCAACCATGCTGAGCCCGGCAGCCCGGGCGAGTGCGGCGCGATCGAGATTGGGCTGCGTGGAACCCTTGAACACCGGAATGCGATACTCATTTTCCGGCGCGGCCAGCGGCGCTGGATAATTGCCGAGCACCTGATACTTGGGAAGCTCCTTGAAATACTCCGGCGCGCCATCGCGCAGGTCCACCATTATGTTGTCGCGAAGGGCATGCAGAATTTCAAGCAGCGCGAACAGCTCATGCAGCGGCACGGTGACGCGGCCATCCTTCAAATCGGGAGCCAACTGTCCACGCCACCATTGCTCCACCGTCTCGCGCAGATAGCTTTCTTCCGGATGCTTGGAATCGTCGGCGACCGAGAGCACGGCCAGCACGCGGTCGCGCCGGGCCTCGATGGTGGGCGGCGATTTTTGCTCGATGAGCCTCCGGATCTTAGCCGCCAGAGTTTTCGATTGCGCCGGCGTCAGCAGCGGCTGGCACCAGTCGTAGACCAGCGCCAGTTGCCGCAAATCGGCGCCCGGGCCAAGCGCCCAATCGACCGCCCGTTTGCCGGCCGCATCGTCGCCGGTCACCTGGAAATAAAGCGCCAGCGCAAAGCCCGGCTCGGGCAACTGCGCGGCGGCGCGGACCAACAATTCATACTGCCGCCAGCGCATGGATTCGCGCACATGCTCGCGCTTCAACAGCCGCAGCCGCTGAGCGTTAAGGAATAGACGAGGATGCTCGGTGTACACGCGGTATTCGTCGGCGGTGGATTGGGCGAGTAGGCTGGCCGCCAGGGAACAAAGTATGAGGACGAAGCGCATGAATGGGTAAGGGACGGGGGGCTGGCAAAGTCAAAAGCTCCGCAACCGCAATCCTAAATCCCCAGCACCAATTGTGTCATACCGGAGATCCGGATTTGAATTTCCCGAATCCCCAGTCCCCAGCGCCAAGCCCCGACCTGTGTCCCCCTGACACACCACGGGCAGACTCCGGCCACAACGGATGCGCGCAACGGCGGCTAAATATCTCAAAACAAGGGGCGCTGCCGTGGATGGCCGCGTGCTTCCTAAGGACCCGAATTGATGAAGTGACCTTTTGAAACCTGCCCTCTGCTTGCAACAGGCAGAACGGGGGTATTGAGTGGGCTGGTGAACGGCGTGCTTGCGGGAACCGGTGCTAAAGATTTTGAAACCGCTCTTTATCGTCGTTGGCAAGTTGCAACAGAGGGGTTTTTTTGGGTTGCTCTTCAAGGACTCGCGCACAGCAGCGTGCGGCGCGAACTTTTGTGATGGTTTAGCCGGTCGACGTCGCACCCTGTGCGCTAAGTAATGTTTCGATCTCGCACTGGGATCCGGTTTCGGTCGCGCTTGGCATTCGTGGCGAGGATAGAAGGACGCGGGCCTCTCCAGGAATGGAACTGAAAGTAGGTCTCCAGGCCAGACGTACCGACGCTAGATCCTTAGCCCCATAGTGGGCAGACCGCACCGGAACCGGTGGCTTCGATAAGTCCTCCCAGTCCGGGTCTCCGGTGCGGCTCTTTTGAATCGCCCCAGTATAGTTGACCGGTCGGCGGAACACAATTCGGTATTCGGCGTAGTCCTTGTCGTATGCTGGTTTTTCATGCCATCCCTGGTTGTTACTTTCGGCGAAATCATGCTTCGCCTCTCTCCCCCCGGTTTTGAACGCTTCCTCCAATCCCCGCAATTCGTCGCGACTTTCGGCGGGGGCGAGGCCAATGTTGCCGTCGCGCTGGCCAGCTTCGGGAATCCGGCGCGATATGTCACGCTGCTGCCGCCCGCGAATCCAATCGCGGATGCTTTTCTGGGCGAACTGCGGCGCTTTGGCGTGGATGAAACTAAGGTCGTCCGCGGCAAAGGGCGCCTCGGTGTATACTTTGTCGAAAATGGGGCGAATCAGCGGCCGTCGAAAGTGGTTTACGATCGCGAGAACAGCGCCATCGCGCTCGCGAAGCCCCGCGACATCGATTGGAGGAAAGCTTTCGAAGCGGCCGGCTGGTTCCACATCACCGGCATCACGCCGGCACTGAGCCAGAGTGCGGCCGATCTCTCCATGGAAGGACTCCAGGCCGCGCGCGCCGGCGGTCTCACCGTCTCCTGCGATTTGAATTTCCGCAAGAATCTTTGGACGTACGGAAAGAGCGCGAAAGAGGTGATGCCGGACCTGTTCCGGCTGGTGGATGTCGGGATCGCGAACGAAGAGGACTGCCAGGCCGCGCTCGGTATCCAGGCCGCGATGGATGTCCATTCCGGGCAGATCGACCCCGCACAGTATCGCGCGCTTGCGGAACGAGTCCTGGATGCATTTCCAAATCTGACGATGCTGGCGATCACGCTGCGCGAATCGAAGAGCGCTTCGCACAACGGCTGGTCGGCATGCCTGCACAACCGCAGCGAGTTTCTGCTCAGCCGCCACTACGAAATCACGCACATCGTGGATCGCGTGGGAGGGGGCGACAGCTTCGCCGGCGGATTGATCTTCGGACTCCTGAACCTGCCAACCCACCAGGACGCCCTGGAATTCGCGGTCGCGGCGTCCTGCTTGAAGCATTCGATCCTGGGCGATTTCAATCGGTGCACGCGGGACGAAGTGGAGCAGTTGGTCCGAGGCGGCGGCTCGGGGAGAGTCCAGCGCTAGCTGGGGGCCCAGGGCCCCAAGTCCAAGTCCCAAGTCCGTGGCCCAGTCTCCAGCCCCAAGTCCCGGGTCCCCAGCCCCTGCTATACTTAAAGGGCGTTTGATCGTTCGCACGCTTGCTGAGATCGCATTCTGCCTCGTAAGCCGCCAATCAAATGTAGGGAGAAACCATGAAGAAAATATTTGTAGGCAATCTGGATTTTGGCGCCACCGAGGAATCGATTCGTACAGCATTTGAAGCGTTCGGCGCAGTGGAGCGCGTCAGTTTGATGACCGACCGCGACACCGGCCGTTCCCGCGGATTTGCTTTTGTGGAAATGACCGATGCCAGCGAGGCCGACCGGGCCATTGCCGGACTGAACGGCACCAACCTGGGTGGCCGTGCGATTAACGTGAACGAAGCCCGCCCCAAGACCGAGGGCGGCGGCGGTGGTGGCCGGCGAGATCGCCGCTGGTAGTTGACTACCGTCCATTACCGCTCGGTCCGCAAAGGACCTTGAGAACCTTTTTTTGGAGGAGTTATGGCCGGCCGATCTCGCGATACATATAAGAAGCGTCAAAAGGAAGTTGCTCGCGCCGAAAAGCAGAAGGAAAAAGTTGCGCGGCGAAGCGAGCGCAAGCTAAAAGGGGACGTTGACGACGGAGAACCCACCGAAGAGATTCTGAGTGGTTTGTTCGGCGGTCCCGACGAGATACTTTCCCGGGACATCCCTGGGCAGTCTTCAGCGAAAGCCGTAACTGCGCACGACTCCTCTCCCTCCCGGGGCGATTCGAGTCTGGCGAAGCCGTCAGTATAGAAGCCGGGTGCGGATGGTGCCCGGAACTTCATCCAACTTCCGTTTCACGGGCAATGAATCGGCGGGCTCATCCGTTTCCACATCGATCACCACGTAACCAATTTTGGCGTTGGTCTGTAAATATTGGCCGGCGATGTTGATTTTCTCTTTGGAAAAAATCGCGTTCAGGGCCGACAGAACGCCGGGCTGATTGCGGTGGATATGCAGCAGGCGATGCTGGCCCGTATGCTCCGGCAACGATACCTGCGGAAAATTAACGGCGCTGAGCGTCGATCCGTTATTGCTGTACTTAATCAGCTTTTCCGCCACCTCAACGCCGATATTCCGCTGAGCCTCTTCCGTGCTGCCGCCCACGTGCGGCGTCAAAATCACGTTGTCCATGCCGCGGAGAGGCGAAACGAACTCGTCGCCGGCCCCTTTCGGCTCCATTGGAAAAACGTCCACCGCGGCGCCCGCCACGTGCTTTGACTTCAGGGCATCCACCAGGGCATCGATATCGACCACGGTCCCGCGCGAGGCGTTGATGAGATGCGCACCCGCGTTCATGCGCGACAATTCCGCGGCGCCGATCATCTGAAACGTCCGTGGAGTTTCCGGAACGTGCAAGGTGACCACGTCGGCCGCTTGCAACAGGGCGTCCAGCGAAGGCATCGCCCGCGCATTTCCCAGCGCCAACTTGGTTTCGACATCGTAGTAAGACACCTGCATGCCCAGGCTCTCGGCCAGCAAACCAACCTGCGTGCCTATGTGTCCGTAACCGATGATGCCCAGACGTTTGCCGCGAGCCTCATGGGAACCACTGGCCGTCTTCATCCAACCACCGCGATGCGCCATGGCGTTCCGCTGAGGAATCCCGCGCAGCAGCAGGATGATTTCCGCCAGCACCAGTTCCGCCACGCTGCGAGTGTTTGAAAACGGCGCGTTGAACACGGGAATGCCCCGTTCCTGGGCGGCATCCAGATCCACTTGATTGGTGCCGATACAGAAACAGCCAACGCCGATCAACCGCGGCGCGTGGTCGAATATGCCGCGAGTCAAATTTGTCGCGGACCTTATCCCGACAAAGTACGCATCGCGAATCGCCGCGATTAATTGGGGCTCCGGAAGCGACTTGGGATGGTAATCGATCTCCGTGTAGCCATCGCCGCGCAGGGCATCCACCGCGTTCGGGTGAATACCTTCGAGCAGCAGGATTTTGATCTTTTCTTTATCGAGCGAAGTCTTGCTGGTAGGCGGATTCAATCCTCATTTTCGCACGCGGCGGAATTCCAAGATTTGCCGAGGTGTGCGACATGAGAATGAGAAGCCGGTCTCCCCGGCGGGCTTTGCGTTAAGCTGGCCCAATGGAAACGCACTTAATGTGCAAAAAGGAGAGACCGGAGCGGCGCACTGAAAACGGCACCGCGGATCGAATCACGATCGGCATGGACCTTGGGGACAAAACGAGCCGTTTCTGCGTACTGGATGGCGGCGGAGAGATAGTAACAGAAGGCCGAACGGCGACAACGAAAAAGGGAATGGGACCAGACGTCGGCGCCCTGGCCCGTTGCCGGATCGCCATCGAGGTTGGGACGCATTCACCCTGGGTGAGCCGACTGCTGAAGGAGTTCGGACAGAAGGTGATCGTGGCAAACGCGCGGCCGCCGATCTATTCAAACGCATGTCATCGAAATTCCACGAACCCACAGGCGAATCACTGGGTTCCTATTTCCACATGCACCCGCCATCGGCGGATCCATCCCGCCGCCTAACAGCCCTGCGGCAGAATATCACAATGGAGATTCGTCGCACGC
Organism: uncultured Bryobacteraceae bacterium; assembly: GCA_955652915.1. Lineage (GTDB taxonomy): Bacteria > Acidobacteriota > Terriglobia > Bryobacterales > Bryobacteraceae > Palsa-89. The sequence goes on along the minus strand of CATPCJ010000376.1, from coordinate 5,346 downwards.
CGGAAAGCGAAACCTGCACGAACGCATCCCGCGATTGAGCCATGGGTATCTGTTTCAATGATTTACGGGACGGCTCGAAATAAGTAATCTTAGACTGTAACCGGAGTCCAACCAGGGAGAGGCCCACACTCAATAATGAAGCGCAGAAAAACCCAGCCGGTACGAGTACCGTCCGCGACTTATCGATTACAGTTCAATCGCTCCTTCACATTCGAACAAGCGGCTGGTATTGTAGCCTATCTCGACGAGCTTGGAATTACGGATGTGTACGCGTCGCCGTTTCTAATGGCCCACCCGGGAAGCGTGCATGGCTACGACGTTACCGACCCTACGCGCTTCAATCCTGAAATCGGCGACGAGGGCGGGTTCCGGACGCTTTCGAAAAACTTGCAGGAGCGGAACATGGGGATGATCGCCGACGTCGTCCCGAATCACATGTGCATTACTCATCCCTCCAACACGCGTTGGTGGGATGTTTTGGAAAACGGCCCCAGCAGTCCCTATGCGCGGTTTTTCGATATCGACTGGCATCCGCCCAAGGAAGAGCTGGTGAACAAAGTTCTGCTGCCGGTGCTGGGCGATCAGTACGGGCGGGTGCTGGATAATCAAGAGCTCAAGGCCGTCTACACGGAGGGCCAGTTCCAGGTCGCCTATTACGAAACTCCGCTGCCGCTTGCGCCGCGTAGTTGGACCATGATTCTGGATCCGGCCATCGCCAGGCTGCGCGAAAAGGCCGATCATGCCGATGAGCATCTCGCGGAGCTGGAAAGCATCGCGACCGCTCTACGCCACTTGCCCGGCAGCACTGAAACCGACGACGCGAAAATACACGAGCGCCAGCGCGAGAAAGAGATCGTGAAGCGCCGCTTGTCGGCGCTGGTGGAAGCCGGTCCGGAGGTGCTGGAAGCGATCGAAGGCGCGCTCCTGGAAATCAACGGGCAGCAAGGAAATCCGCGAAGCTTCGACCGGCTGGAAAGACTGCTCGAGAGCGAAGCGTATCGATTGGCCTACTGGCGCGTGGCGATGGACGAGATCAACTATCGCCGGTTTTTCGATATCAACGATCTGGCCGCGATCCGCGTGGAAGATTCCGAGGTCTTCGCGGCGGTACATACCTTGATCTTCGATTTAGTGCGGCAGGGACATATCACTGGTCTGCGCGTGGATCATCCGGACGGCCTCTATGAGCCCGAGAAATACTTCCGATATTTGCAAGACGCCACCAGGGCGCAGAGCGCGGCTAACGGTCAGCCGAAAACCAACGGCGCGGAGCGGACGTTCTACATAGTCGCCGAGAAGATTCTCACAGGTCATGAGCCCCTGCGAGCGAACTGGGCTATCGAGGGCGCAACCGGATACGGTTTCATGAATCTGGTGAACGAAGTGTTCGTCGATCACTCCAGGGAACGGGCGTTTCAGCAAGTCTACCGGCGCTTTACGGGCTGGGCCAAAGCATTTCACGATTTGGTATACGACAGCAAAAGGCTCATCCTGCAGGTGGCCATGTCGAGCGAGCTGAATGTGCTCGCCCGCAAGCTGGATCGGATCTCCGAGCAGCATCGCTGGTATCGCGATTTCACGCTGGAAAACCTGCGCGACGCTTTGCGGGAGGTGGTTACAACCTTTCCGGTGTATCGCACCTACATTTTGAGCGACGACAAAGAGGCGCACCCCGAGGATCGCCGCCAAATCAACATTGCAATCCGCGAAGCCAAGCGCCGGAATCCCGCGATGAGCGAAGCGGTGTTCGATTTCATCCAAAGCGTACTGCTGCTCGAACATCCCGAGGGCTTGGATGACGCTCAACGGGCCGAACGGCATTTGTTCACCATGCGATTTCAGCAACTGACCGGGCCGGTGATGGCCAAAGGCGTCGAAGACACGGCATTCTATCGATACTATCCCTTGGCTTCGCTGAACGAAGTGGGAGGCGATCCCGAGCGTTTTGGAGTATCGCTGAACAAGTTTCACAGGAGAAACCTGATTCGTGGCGAGCTTTGGCCGCATGCCATGATCGCGACCGCCACGCACGACACCAAGCGCGGGGAGGATGTTCGGGCGCGCATCAACGTGCTCTCGGAAATGCCGGCGGAATGGGATCGGGCGATTCGCCGCTGGCGGGACATGAATCGCAAGTGGAAAACCAAAATGGAGAATGGCGTTTCTCCGAGCTCGAACGAAGAGTATCTTTTCTACCAAACTTTAGCCGGCACTTGGCCCTTGACGCCCATGAACGCGGAACAGCACGCGTCCTATGTAAGCCGGATTCAAGCTTACATGGAGAAGGCGGTCCGCGAAGCGAAGTTGCACACCAGTTGGATCAATCCCAATGGCGAGTATGAAAGGGGCATTCAACATTTTGTCGCGAACGCGCTGGACCCCTCGCCAGGGAATGCTTTCCTGGAAGACTTCCGTCAGTTCCAGGCGCCCATCGCCAACTGCGGCATGTGGAATTCGCTCTCCCAGTTGCTGCTGAAAATTGCATCGCCGGGCATGCCCGATTTTTATCAGGGAAACGAACTGTGGTGCCTCGATCTGGTGGATCCTGACAATCGCCATCCAGTGGATTACGGGCTGCGGCGCTCTATGATGGAGAAGCTCGGCGCGAAAGATGATGACGGAAAAGCGGGGCTGCTTTTACAACGGTTGGTGGCAAGCCCCTGCGATGGAGCGATCAAGTTGTACATCACCAGCAGGGCGCTGCGATTCCGGAAAGATCATGCGGAATTATTTAGCCATGGATCTTATACGCCCATACTAGGCGCCGGCAGCCGCTCCAATAACGTGGTTGCGTTCGCCCGCGGGCTGGAATCGAAGACGGTGATCGCGGTAACGGGCCGATTCTTTTTAAAGATGTGCAACTCGCATCGAGCTCCTGTAGGCGACGTTTGGGGAAATACCTGTATCGTGCTTCCCAAGAAGATCGAGACCCAGCGCTTTCAGGACGTGTTCACCGGCCAGACCATCGCCGTCGAAAATCGCGACGGAAAGTTGAGCCTGCCGTTGACGGCAGTGTTTTCTCATTGCTCCGCGGCGCTGTTAGCCGGTCAGGATGAATCCCAGGCATGATCTACGGCGCGACGCCTCTAGCTGAAGGTGGAGTGCGGGTTCGGGTCTGGGCGCCGAAGCTTGAAACACTCGCGGTGAAAGTCTCGGGAACCATTTTCCCGATGACCAGTAGCGGTGAAGACTTTGAAGTCTACGTTCCGGACGCTCGCCCGGGTGATCTCTACTCCTTCGTGCTGGATGGCGAAAGAGAACGTCCCGACCCAATGTCGCGCTTTCAGCCGCAAGGCGTGCACGGTCCGTCCGAAATTGTCGATCCCGATTCTTTCGCCTGGACCGATAGTTCATGGAAGGGAATTCCGCTCGCGAGTTTTATCATTTATGAGCTTCACACCGGCGCCTTCACGCCCGAAGGAACTTTGGAGGCCATCATTTCCAAACTTCCCCATCTGCAAGAGCTGGGCATTACGGCGATTGAATTGATGCCTGTCGCCGAATTTCCCGGCAACCGGAATTGGGGTTATGACGGCGTCGATCTGTACGCGCCACATTCCGCTTACGGCGGCCCCGTGGGTCTCAAGAAACTTGTGGATGCCTGTCACCGTGAAGGATTCGCCGTCGTGCTGGATGTCGTCTACAACCACCTTGGACCAGAAGGCAATTATCTCGCGGAGTTCGGTCCTTACTTCACCGATCGTTATCGAACGCCTTGGGGCAGCGCCATCAACTACGATGGACCCGGCAGCGATGGCGTGCGGCGTTTCGTAATTGACAATGCGCTTTACTGGTTGACGGAATATCACATCGACGCGCTGCGCCTGGATGCTATTCACGGCATCTTCGATTTCAGCGCGCGCCACATTCTGGCTGACCTGGCCGAGCGTTTCCACGACGAAGCCGAGCGGCTCGGACGGCAGGCTTGGGTGATTGCCGAAAGCGATCTAAACGACGTCCGCGTGATACAGCCGCGTCAAGCTGGTGGGCTGCAACTGGATGCGCAGTGGCTCGATGAATTTCATCATTCGCTGGTGGGTTTTCTGACGGGGACCGAGCGCGGATTCCTGGCGGGATTCGGACGGCTGCAGGACGTTCGGAAAGCCATCATCGAAGGTTTTGTCTACGACGGCATATACTCATCCCACCGCGGACGCCGTTTTGGAAACTCATCCCGCGATCAACCGGGCGAGCGATTCGTGGCTTTCATTCAAAACCACGATCAGGTTGCGAATACGTTCCAGGGATCGAGACTATCGGAAATCGTGTCCATCGAGCAATACAAGATAGCAGTCGCGCTCCTGTTTTTCTCGCCCTATTTGCCGCTCTTATTCATGGGCGAGGAGTTTGCGGATCGCTCACCGTTCCTCTATTTCACCAGTCATGGCGATCCTGAGCTCGCGCATGCGGTAAGCGAGGGACGCCGCAAGGAATTCGCCGACTTCGCTACAGCCGGCGAGTTCCACGATCCTCAGTCGGCCAAAACATTTGAGGACTCGAAGATCGCGTGGTCCCTGATCCAGCAGTCGCCGCACGCCGATGTCCTGCGGCTCTACCGCGATCTAATCGCCCTGCGCAAACGCACGCCTTGCCTTTCGAATTGCCGTAAGGATCTGCTAAGAGTCGACTTCAGTGAAAATGGACGCTGGCTGAAGTTAGAACGATCCGATCCCGGGGGCAGCCGCGCGCTGTTGGTTTGCAACTTCTCAGAACCGTCTCCAGAAACAGTTCCGCCCGCCGATTGGCACTTGGCTCTGCAAACTTCCTCTGTGCCGGGTCCGCGGGCGGATTTGTATTTAACAAAAACTAGTTATTAGGCAGGCTCGAAGTTAGAGTATTATTTTTCGGTGCTGACAGAGCCGCAGTGCCGATCCCGGGCCCGGCGATCACGATCTCCACCCGGCCGTTATCGGAAGCGTAAGCGGCCAATTTAGCTTTGATGTATCCGATGGCGCGCGTGTTATCGGGATCGACACCCGTGTCGATTAATTTTTCACGCACCGCCTGCGCATGAGTTTGCGCAACCTCACCATTTTCAGATTCGGTATAGCCTTCCACAACGACGCTTACACCCGGATGCGCAACCACCATGGCGGCGACTTGGGCCACTTTCTCGGCAGAGTCCGGCCGGAGTTTCCCAGCCTGGAATTCCGACGGCGGCACGGTGATCACGACGCCACGAGGCGTGTCGCGCGTCGTCAGCAAACGGCTGAGGCAATCCAGGATTTCTTTCCGCGATTGGCGTTGAACGGCCGGCGATGGCGGCCTCTTAGCCTCGGCGGCTTCCCGCGCTTGCGAGACATAGTCAAGGACGCGATCGGAAACATCCTCGGTCTCATTTCCATT
>CATPCJ010000375.1 GCA_955652915.1 uncultured Bryobacteraceae bacterium | reverse complement strand
TTTTATGATAGCGCAAGAAAAGAATGGGGTGACAGTCACCTCATTTAATGCGGGCTTTGGACACGATCTCCTTGACGTCGGCCAGCAGCCCGGGCGCGTAGTACGGGATGCCATCTTTGATAGTCCACTCCACCCCGCCGGTGTGGACCAGCTTCCCATCACGCATGTCGTCGACCCCGGTGGGATAGAGCACTTTTAGATTCTCGAGCGGATTGCCGTTCACCACCAGCAGGTCCGCCAGATACCCGGCGCGGACCCTGCCCAGCCGCCCTTCCTGGCCCAGAATCTTCGCGTTGTTCGCGGTTGCGTGCTGGATTACGGTGAGCGGTTGGAAGCCGGCTTCCTGGTGCAGTTCCATCTCTCGAATCAATCCGAAGCCGTACATCTGATAAATAAATCCGGCATCGTCGCCGCAACCAATCAGGCCGCCACGCCGTTCGAATTCGCGCAGGGCAGCCATCTCGATACGATAGTTCTCCTTCCAGAAAGCTTCGTCGCTGGAGGTCCATCCAATGAAATAGGAACCATGATTGGCGGGGTTCGGCTCGAAATACTTCGCCAAAGTGGGATGCAGATAATCGCGGAACCACGGCTGATTTTGCGCCTGCTGCAAGTCGCGGCTGGCTTCGTAGATGTCCAGTGTCGGATCCCAGGCGACGTGCGCTTCCACCATTCCATCGAAGACCTTTTTCAACAGTTCCGGATTTGCTTCGCGCCACAGGCGTCCGGCGTAACGGAAGCGGTCCGTCTCATTGTTGTAGTTGTAGTTGGATGGGAAATTCTGGCGGCCGCTCTCGATGGCTGCATCGGGAATGCCGTACCAATGTTCGATGCTGGTGGTTCCGAACTTGATGTCGTCCCACGCGTTGGTCTCCTCCACGCCGGCATGATGCGCGACGCGAAGTCCCAGTTGATGCGACTCATCCAACATCGCCTCCATCACGTCCCGATAAATCCCCAGGATCTTGATGCCATCCACACCCATGGCCTTGAACTCGCGTACCCGGGCGCGCGCTTCTTCGACATTGCCAGGCGCCGGACTACGATTGAACATTGGATAAACAAAGATGCGTGGCGCGATTATCTCGCCTTCCGCGCTCTGTTTGCGAAGCTGCAAAGTTTTCTGGGTCTCGCTGCCGACGTCGCGGATGGCCGTGATCCCGCACGCCATCCAGATTTTGAATTCATAATCGAGTGGCTGGGGAATTCCGCCGCGCTCGTCCTGGATGTGCGCGTGGGCGTTGATCAAGCCAGGCATGACGTACTTGCCCGTGGCGTCGATTTCGACGTCGCCGGGCGGCCGCCGTCCCGTCCCTCGCGCGATCGCGACTGGATCGAGGGCAACGACGCTCGCGATGCGGCCGTTTTCCAGCACAATATCCTTCGGACCCGCGGCCGGCGTGCCGTTACCTTCGATGATGGTGGCGTTGCGGATCACAATCCGCGGATAGCGATGCCCGCTAACGATCTTGGTGTTGGGGACTTGCGCCGAGAGACACAGCGCACAGGAGACGATCAACAGAGTCCGCATATTCAGGGCATCGTAGCACGGTGTCTGGGTTTCCGGCCAGAATTATTTAGCCGCCGAGAAAGTTGATCGACGCGGATGCGGTAGGGCGTCCGCGGCTGGCTGGCTTCGAGCGCCTGGATCCATTCGTCGTCCAACGCGTCGCCCTCTTCCAGGTATTCGGAATCGCCATCCAGCCGCCATGCGTCGAAGTTCCCGCCCACGATATTTTGCGCCGCCATCAACGCAGTCAGCATGGAATGATCCTGGTTGTTGTAACGGTGCATCCCGTTGCGGCCCGCGAACTGAAGGTTTGGCACCTCTTCCAGAAATTGCTTCACAACCTGCAACCCTTGACGATAGCTATCGTCGTAGACCGGATAAGCTTTCGGGACTCGAACCACTTTCCCATCCAGAATGTCTTCCGGCTTCACTAGCTTTAGCACCGCCAGTTCTTTGCGCGCGAGCGCCAGCAGTTCTTCATCCGGCGTGTTCCACAACCGGTCGCCCTCGAAACAGAAATATTCCATCCCCAGGCTGGTCGTGTTTGGATCCGGGCTCATCTCCGGGCTCCAGTTGCTGTAATTCTGAATACGGCCAACGTCCACGGTGGGCTCGTGAATATAGATCCAGTTATCCGCGAAGAGATTGGCGCCGCGAACGATCAGCCCCACGGTGATGAAATCGCGATAGTGAAAGTCCAGCCCGGCATCGCGGAGATTCCGGGGTGGCGCGGGATCCATAAAACCGACGAAATCCCGAATCGCAAGAGTGCTGATGAAGTGCGTGCCTTCAAAAATCCGAGTGCCGGCTTGGACGGCGTGGATGCGTCCATCCTCCCAAAAGATTCGCTCCACAGGCGCGTTGAAAATTACGTTCGAGCCGCGCTGTTCCACGATCTCCTGAACTTTCGCCCAGAGCATTCCCGGTCCGCGCCGAGGATAGTGGAACTCACGGATGAGCGTCTTGATCGCGTCCTTGCCGCCGTGCTTCGGGCGCACTTTCAGGGAATCCAAGACTAGTGATTTAAATGACAGTCCCCGGATGCGTTGAGTGGCCCACTCCGCGCTCAGGCTGCTACAGGAAACGCCCCAAACTTTTTCCGTGTAGCTCTTGAAAAACATCTCAAAGAGCCGGCGGCCGAAGCGGTTGGAAACCCACGCCGCCAGGTTGTTCTCCGGTTTTTCGGGAGCTAGATGGCTCTTCAAATAACTGAGCGCGCACCTGAATACTTCAAACGAACCCAATCCGTGTATTACGTCAAGAGGATCAAGCGGATAGTGGAAGAATTTGGACCGGTAGTAGATCCGGGACAAGCGTGGGCGCGTGAGGAAATCTTCCCCCAGCACGTCGAACCAGATTCGCTCGATGAGCGGGGCTTTGGTGTAGAAACGATGTCCTCCAAGATCAAAGAGATAGCCCTTGTATTCGACGGTCCGCGCCAAACCGCCGGGCCGGGATTCCCGTTCCAAAACCGTGCAATGGACCCCCATCCGTGAAAGCTCATACGCAGCCGTCAGACCGGCGGGCCCGGCGCCGAGAATAACCACTTTCGCATTGGCCGGGTCCACCAGGCTCGGGCCGACGCTACCGTTCGATTCTGAGCTCACGATTGGTCTTCTCCACGACCGGCTTCCAGGTTCGTGCCCGAGGCAAATAGTTGAAAAACGAAGCCACGCGATCAAGCGGCTGGCCATTCAACACCGGAATAATCAACGTTATCCGCATTGCCGGCAATCGTTCCGAATCTGCAACTAAGGTAGCATGTGGTAGCTAACGGACACTCCCGTCGTCGTTCCCATGACAGGAGGCACCAGACCGTCTGGCGTTAATTAACAGATGGCTTGGGCTTTGCTATTCTCCTTGTATTTCGACTCGTCAGAAGAATCTGTGGGTAAGCGTTGGCTCGGGAAGCTTTCCAAGTGAGTGATACAAGGCGAGTTCGAGGACGATTGAGGCCCTCGACAACACCGCTGGAGAACTGCTTCCTGGCCTTGAAATAGTTGAGCAGCAACTCGCGATTGAGTGCGCAACGTGCGCGATCTTCTTCATCGGCTCAATTCGGCGAGCCGCAGGCGGAAGCGGCGCCGCACGACTGTTTCGTGCCGGGCCAAGGCGTAAGCTCTGGTTGAGACGTAACCGAGCGCGGGCGGATAGCTGCCGCCGCCGAAAAGCAATGAGGCGGTGAAAGAGGTGACTGTCACCTCATTCTCATTGTTTTTACTCTTCGCGCAAAGCCGTCAGTGGATCGATCCGCGCTGCCCGCCATGCGGGAACCACGGCCGCCAGGAGAATTACCGGCGCCACCGCTACAACCACCATCGCGTAGGTTGTTGCGTCAGTCGGCTTCAAACCGAAGAGCATGCTCGACATCCAACTGCTGGCCGCGAGCGACAGCGCCAGTCCTGTTGTGAGACCCAAGGCAGCCAAACGAAGCGCTTTTCCCAAAACCAAGCCAACGACCTCGCCTGGACTTGCACCCAAGGCTACGCGTAACCCGAATTCAGCCGTACGTTGCGTTGTGACGTAATTCATCACCCCGTATACGCCGGCCATGGCCAGCAGCAAAGCTAGAGCGGCGAACACACTGATCAGGAACATTCGGAATCGCGGTTTCGCAATGGTGTCGGCTACCATCGAATCCATGGTCGTGAACTTCATCGCAATCTCGGGATTCATTGCGCGTACTTTTTGCCTGACGGGCGCGATCAGTGAATCGGGTGGCAGGCTCGTCCGTAACACCACCTGCAGTTCATTGGCAAAATAGGGATGCTGCTTCAGCGGCATGTACATTTCCGGGGCGGGTGCGGATGCCGGCGAATTTTGGCGAACGTCGCCAACCACTCCGACAATGGTCATCCACTTGGACGGCGCGTCCAGGCCGCACTGCAGGCGCCGGCCAATCGGATCTTCATTCGGAAAGCTCTCTCGCGCAAAGGCTTGGCCGACAATGGCGACGAAAGGCGAATCGTACTGGTCACGCGGAGAAAATTCGCGGCCGCGGACCAGCGGAATTCCCATCGTCTGAAAATATTCCGGACTCGCCAGGCGTAACCCAGCCTGCGGAAGGTTCTGGCCGCTGCCGAAACGGTTCTTGCCTTCCACCGCATAGCTACCGGTCGATGAGTATTGTCCCGTGGGCAATCCCATGGCTCCGGCTACGGACGTGACGCCGGGAAGTCCATTCAGTTGCTCGAACAGCGTCTCGAATAATCGTCCGACGCCGACATATTCCTCCAGTGATCGCGCCGGTGCATGGGCATACATCACCAGAATTCCTTCGGTGCGATAGCCGAGTTGAACGCTGGTGAGCGCCAGGAAACTGCGTAAGAGGAGTCCAGCGCCGATGGCCAGCACGAATGAGAGCGCGATCTGAGCGATAACCAACGCGTTGCGCAAGCGGGGCGGGGGGCCGCCCAGCAGTCCTCGCGATCCACTCTGTTTCAACACGCCGTGAAGATCCACGCGAGCAGCTTGCCAGGCGGGAAGCAATCCAAAAAATAAAATCGCTACAAGCGAAATGCCGCTGGTGAAGCCGAGAACCAACCAATCGACATGGACTTCGCTCGAGCGCGGCAGTGTGGAAATGCGCAGCAATAGATTGCTTCCCGGCCGGGCGCAGAGCAGTCCCAGTGCGCCGCCCAGGAGCGCTAACAGTGCGCTTTCCGCCAAAAGCGGGCGGATGATATGCCAGCGGCGGCCACCCAGCGCGGCTCGTATAGCCATCTCGCGCGATCTCGATGTGGCGCGCGCAAGCATCATGTTAGCAACGTTCGTGCAGGCGATCAGCAGAATCAGCGCCACGGCTCCCATCAGAAGATACAAGGTGCTGCGAACCGGGCCAACCAGTCGATCGCGCAATGAAATCACACCCAAGGGATGTATGCCTGGTTTGAGTTTCGCAATTGCCGGATAGTTGCGGTTTAAGTCCCGGAGCGTCACGGAGGCAGGCAGCCATACATTGGCTTTGCCGGGAAAATCGAGGGTTGCGGGCATGACTCCGGCAATCTCATAAACACGGTTCTCGATTCTCAATTTGTTTCCGAGCGCGCCGGATGCGTGTCCGAAGCTGCGTTCCGCAAATGGCAGACTAATCACCGCCGTCCCATCCAACACGTGTCCATATAACGGGCTCACGCCGAAAACGCGGAAGAAATCCGGGTCGACGAAGAATACGCCGGTGAACTCCGCGCCACCATGGTGTTGGACGCCCATCTCGCCGCCGTAATAGTAGCTCAGCGCTTCGAAGTTCTGACGATCCGCTCGAATGTCCGAAGCAACGATGCGATCCGCATCCGGATACGGCAGCGGCGCGAGAAGCACACTGTTGACGATGCTGAAAATGGCGGCGTTGGCGCCAATGCCCAGGGCCAGCGTCAGAACGGCGATGATCGTAAAACCTGGATTCTTCCAGAGCCCTCGAACGGCGTTGCGCATAAATGAGTGAAAGAGGTGCCTGTCACCTCAATCACCTCAATTATCATGTAACTGACAGGCTGCGGAACGACGGCGGACTTTTGGATTCGAAACGAAGACCATCGGGTTAAGCCCAGACCCCGTGCTCAGCATGGGCGGCCTGCGCCTTATCCCCGATCTGCCGCTCGCTGAGTTTGAACCAGACACCGCGGCCGCCGGTTTCATCGAAAAATTTGTCCCTGTTTACGCGCGGGTTTATGGATTAACCATCAATAGGGCCAAGCCGGTTTGCTATACAGGCCCCCATCCACCCAGATGGTTTGGCCTGTCACGAAGGCGCCGGCGTCGCTGGCAAGAAACGCCACTACCCGGCCAACGTCGAGTGGCGTGCCAACCCGGCCGAGAGGCGTCAGCCTGGCCCACGTGCCCGCATAGTCGCCGGCTTCGTTCTTCGTGCGTTCCGTTTCGATGGCCCCCGGCGCAACACAATTCACTGTGATCTGATAGGGGCCCAGTTCCACGGCAGCCGATTTGGTGAACATCTCCACGCCCCCTCGGCTGGCGGTGTAATCCACCAAATTCGGAAAGGCAACCTTGTTACAGCCCGATCCCAGGTTAATGATTCTTCCGCCGCCCTTTTCCTTCATGTGCCGCCCGGCGCGCTGCGTACACAAATAGCAGCCTTTCAGATTGGTGGCCAGCACGCGATCCCAATCGCTCTCCTCCAGATCCAGCAGCGATTTCCAGGTTTGGATACCGGCATTGTTGACCAGAATATCGAGCCGATGGAAACTTTCGAGCACATCGCGAAACATGCGGTCGACTTCGACACTGAGGCCGACATTCGCCAAAACGACCATGGCCCTGCGCCCCAACTCACGAATTTCCGAGGCGGTGCCTTCCGCGCCCGCGGCATCCAGGTAGTCGTTAACGGCCACATCGCAGCCTTGGCGCGCCAGTTCGAGCGCAATTCCCTTCCCGATGCCCTTGGCGGCGCCGGTGATCAACGCAGTCTTACGTTCGAGAAGCATTGGTCACATTTTAGCGGTCAAACGCCTCACCG
>CATPCJ010000374.1 GCA_955652915.1 uncultured Bryobacteraceae bacterium | reverse complement strand
GAATGTGGGGCAGGATGGTATCCTGCCGGCCGATTGGCAATCGGCCTGTCGATGAAGCGTCAAAGTAACGGGCCGATTTGACAATCGGCGGCAGGATACCATCCTGCCCCACAAAAATCTATCTTACCGACGCTGGTATATCGATCGTCTTGCCGGACATCATCGCGCCGGCATTGCTCTTCTTCAACATATCGTTAATCTCCGGAATCTGACGATCGATGAACCCATTGACATCGCCCATGTCTTTCAAAAACTCTGCCTTCAGCTCGTTGAAGTGCTCCACCTGATAAGGAGTCGGCGCGGCCAACACACGATCGATTGCTCCCAGCAATTGACCGAGACGATCCACCAGCCGCGGACCCATGCTGTATCCGGGAATGTTATCCGGCCGCGCGAGCTTCAGTTCCATGGAGGACAACTGTTGCTTGCGCTCCGTGATCAGGCCGGTCAGCACTTTCGGCGCCTGCGGATCGAGCGTTTTAACATTTTTCTCCGCCTGTTCGAGCTCGGCCTTAAAGGTGTCGATGGATTTCAGCGCATCGTTCACGGACGACTGCATGTCGCGCAGCTTGAGGTTGATGTCGAACTGCGTGCGGAGGTCCGGATCGGAAGCGCCGATAGCCGGATCCAAGCGCACCTCCAGTGTCTGCGTCACGGTTTGGCCACCGGCGGTGAGCCGCACAGTGTATTTTCCCGGCAGCACTTGCGGACCCATGGGACGAGGACGGAATCCGCCGCCTTCCGCATCCGCTTCCGGATCGGGCGGTCTTCGAAGGTGCGGACCCTGATAGCGCAGGTCCCATGTCGCGCGATTCAATCCCGGCTCCTGAGGGATGACCCCGAGCTCGCGAATCACTTTGCCGGCGCCGTCGAGAATTTCAATCTTGGCTGGTCCTTTGTCCTTCAAATAATAGGTAATGGGCGCGCCATAAGCCGCGTTGGGTCCACTGAATGGCTTGTTGCCGCCGCTGCCCAAACCACCGCCGAAACCGCCTCGGCCATCGAATCGAAGCGCGGGCCGCATGCCAAAAAGGTGAGCGCTCTCGCCCAGCACTTGCTCGTTCATCTGCTGCAGAACAGAAACATCGTCAAAAATCAAGATGCTGCGGCCGTGGGTTCCGAGAATCAGATCGTTCTCGCGCGGATGTATCACGATGTCGCGCACCGCCACGGGCGGCATGTTCTTCATGTGCATTTGCACCCACTGGTTGCCGCCGGTGAAGGATACGTGCAGCCCCAGTTCGCTGCCCACATAAAGCAGCTTCGGATTCTTCGGATCTTCTTTCACCACCCACAGGTAATCGTTTTGCGGCAGGTTTCCGCTGATGCTGGTGAATGTCTTGCCGAAGTCGGTGGTCTTGAAAAGGTAGGGGTGGAAGTCGTCGAACCAGTGATGCTCGAACGCTACGTACGCGGTTCCGGCCGCGGTGCGCGAGGGTTCGATCCAGGCAATTTCGGCGAACTTGGGAACACCCGGAGCATTGCCGGTAAGATTGTTCCAATGTTTTCCGCCGTCGGTAGTGAGCTGCAAATTACCATCGTCGGTTCCCGCCCAGATCAAGCCCGCCTGCACGGGCGACTCGGCGATTCTAATTACCGTGCAATGGTATTCGGCAGTCGTGTTCTCGGTCCACATGGTGCCGACGCTCTTCTGCTTTTCCGGATCGTTGGTAGTGAGGTCCGGACTAATGGCGGTCCACGACTTTCCGAAATCTGTCGTCTTGAAAACAACGTTGCTCCCAAAGTAAGCCGTGTTCTTGTCGTGCGGCGACGGCACAATCGGCGCATTCCAATTGAATCTGTATTTCAACTCGCCCACCGGTCCACCGTCGTTGCGTTTGGGTTGTGGGCTTACGTCCTGCTGCTCGCGTGTCCGCCAATCCGTGCGTACAATGCCGCCCCCCTGATTCTCCGACAGGAATATTTCGGGATCGTCCGGATGATTGATAACATGAAAACCATCGCCGCCGCTGACGTTGCGCCATTCATCGTTCAAGATTCCGCCGGTGCGTGTCCGGCTGGGTCCGCTCCAGGTGCCATTGTCCTGCAACCCTCCCTGTATGTAGTAAAACGGCAGACGATTATCGGCGTGAATCTGGTAAAACTGTCCCATTGGAACGTTTAGGATCGCTTCCCAGTTTTCTGCGCGATCGTAAGACACCGCCAGCCCGCCATCCTCTCCAATCCAAATGCGGCTGGGATTTTTCGGATCCACCCACACCGTATGATAATCGCCGTGGATCCCGCCGGCGATGCCTCTCCAATTGCGGCCGCCGTCGATGGATGTGGAGAGCCGCATGCCGATGGAGTACAGCCGATTCTCGTCCGTCGGATCGATGGTCAGATGGCTGTAGTACAGGCCTCGGCCGACGACCACCGGATTCCGCGTCATCATGCGGAAATGTTCGCCGCGATCGTCTGAACGGAAAAGCGTCCCGTCGTTCGATTCGCCGATTACGTAAACCACATTTGAATTGCTGGCCGCCACCCGCACGCCGATGCGGCCGAAACTCTTCGGCAGGCCGTTGCTGAGCTGTTTCCAGGTACGCCCGCCGTCGTTGGAGCGGAAGACGCCGGTCTTTTCACTGCCGGAAATAAATTTCCAGGGCTTGCGGTCGAAGCGCCACATGGTTGCGTAGAGAATGTTGGGATTGTTGACGTCGATGTCCAAATCGGCGCAACCATGCTCGGGGTCGATATACAAAACTTTCTTCCACGTTTCACCGCCATCGGTGGTCATGAAGACGCCGCGTTCCTCGTTAGGTCCGGTGTTGTGGCCGAGTGCGGCTACGTAGGCAATATTAGTATTCAGCGGGTTGATCACGATACGCGAGATGTGATGCGTGTCGCGAAGACCGAGGTTGCGCCATGTTTTTCCGCCATCCAAGGTCTTGTAGACGCCATCGCCAAAGGAGACGCTGTTGCGCGCGTTTGCTTCGCCAGTGCCCACCCAAACGACATCTGAATTATGAGGATCGACGGCGATGCCACCGATGGAAATAGTGGATTGACGATCGAAGATCGGCGTCCAGGTTGTGCCGCCGTTGATGGTCTTGAAAAGTCCTCCGGAGGCGGTGGCGGCATACACCATCGCCGGATTGCCGGGAATTCCCTCAACGTCGGTGATTCGTCCACCCATCGACGCCGGTCCGATGCCGCGAAATTCCAGCCGCTCGAACAACGCCGAATCGAGAACGCTGCGTCCACCCTCCGCCGGCGGTGGCGCGGCCTGGGCGGCGAGAGAAAGCAAGGCGAAGACGCAGACAGTTTTCAGCAGCATCGATAGATTCCTTTCCAATTGTGGAGAGGATAACACACGAACCTTCGCCCGCCTCGCTCTCAATTGGAAGCTTGAGAAGTCTGCCTCTACAATTTTGACTACATTCGATTTTCGAGCGGACCGCCGGGTAGTGAGGTATTTGTTGGTTGATCTAGCGGGCTACGAAAAACTGCATCGCTCCAAGCACCGCACCAATGAAGGCAAGGAATACACCGACATAGGTAAGGACAAGCATTTGGCTTGTGAGTTTATTGGTGGTGGTTACAAGCTTTCCGCTGCTTTCATCCAATTGCTGAACGGATGCATTGAGCCGAATCAATGCATCAAGGATCTCCAGGCCAACACGTTCGCCTGCGTAAATATGTGTTGGAGGGTTCATCGAAACGCCGCCTTCGAGCAGCTTCCTCAATGTCTCGATGTGTCCTGGCGTAAAGCGCTCCGGCCTTGAAATTTCGGTCCAGAAGTCCGCCATTGCTTATTCCTACCTAACTCCTCCTCTGTGAGGGTTATCTGGCGAGTCGGTTTTGACCACACTGCCCAGAAAAATCAGTTAACCAAGTCGGAACCACCCAGCACAATGGAAGGAAGCCCCATCCTTGTGAGTACGTCAGCATTCCCGGAAAAGACGATCTTGCGAATCGCTAGGAAATCGAGTGGCGTGTCAGAAAAAGCGTATATGAGCACTACTGGCGGAGTCGTCACAATCCGAGTGAAGTAAACGCAGGTTCCAAGTTCTGCCCTGTATCTCACGAAGTGCGCCGGTCCAGAGATCCCCATGTCTAAACTAACGTCTTTTGGATTCCTGATGCTCCTGAGGATCTTGCGTGTACGCTCAAAGTGGTTGATAGCCGATAGCCTTGGTATTAACCTCGGATCGCTGTTCATTGGCAGCGGCCCCTCGTAACCTGAGACCGCTGCCTCTGCAAGCTTCTTCAACTCCTCGTAGTTGCCACTTGCTGTCGTTGTGATGAAAAGTTCAAATTCCCACTGAGCCAACTTCAGTCCGCCTCCCAGGGACGGTTTTTACAATGCCGGATCAACTTCCGACATGCGCTTGATTCTACCGGTCGCCGCGTCTTGCAAACCCTGTGCTAGTCCGTCGCTGTGATACGCCTGGATTGTCCGCAAGGCTTCTTCGAGTTGATTCTGCATGTTGAGATATTGTTCGTAGCGCATCACAACAGCCAAGGCCGTATCGTTTTCACGCACCACGAGCATATTTTTCAACTTACCTAGATTCATCGCGCTGAGCTGCCGCAACTTGCTGACGCCGACGTGTTCAATCGTCGTATCAATGTAGTGCGGCATCACTCCACTGATTTGGACATCTGCCATTTAAATCTCCTTTTGCTTTTACCGCTGTGTTACCACTCCGCCGCCAAATGGCCAGCAAGGAATGGGCGTTACGTTCGTCTATGCTTCGTTGGATGATGGTCACTGTACAGGCATTCTAATTTGCAAGTCTCGACACCTGTTACCAAGATGATTTTAGTACATAAGGCAGCAACTATGCAAGCTTTATTTTGTAGACGCTGCCAGCAACAATTTGTACAGTTTTTGCTAAACTACTGATAGCAAGCATATTATTGTGGTTGACCTAAGGCTGCTTTCCGGCGTAGAATGTAGTGGTAGATGATCTGTCGAAAGCCATCGGAATCGAGTCGCCAAACCCAGACTCCGATGGCTTTTCGTGTTTATGGCGGCGGTAGCTCATCGGCAGAGCGGGGGTTTTGTAAACCCTGCGTAGAGAGTTCAACTCTCTCCCGTCGCCCCAATTTTTCAGCCCCGCTTGCAGCGCTAACTGCTTGCAGGGCCAACCTCAGGCTTGCGCCAAAGGAAGGGTTGGTACCCACTGCCATTTTGCGCCTTTGCCCTGAAGAAAGCAAGGTTCAAAGTGACCTGTCATTCCTGCCGTACCGAATGCCGTAAATTCGGGAAACGCCAAAACCGTCAGCGTTACCAATGCACGCAATGCCGCAAGGTGTTCACCGATGCACGCGACGCCACGCTTGACGGGATGTATCTGCCAGTCGAGAAAGCGGAGATGGTTCTGAAGCTCCTGCTCGAAGGCAACAGCGTATCGAGCATAGTACGGCTGACGGACATCAACCAAAGGACCATTCTCAAGCTGCTGGTTCTCGCCGGTGAAAAGTGCGAACGGATCATGGCCGAAAAAATCCGCAACATAAAAGTACAGGACGTTGAATGCGACGAGCTTTGGAGCTTCATCGGCAAAAAGCAAAAACGTGTCGGTCCCGAGGATGAACCCGGCGCTGGTGATGCCTACGCGTTCGTCGCAATCGAACGGAACACCAAACTCGTTTTGAACATCGCCCTCGGCAAGCGCGATCAATCGACCACGGATGTTTTCATTGAGGGTCTTCGGCTGGCTACTTCGCCGTCGTACTTCCAAATCACGACCGATGGATTTGCGCCGTACCGCTCTGCGATTACAACCACGCTACATGACCGCTGCGACTTCGCAATGCTCATCAAGGCCTACAGGGCTTCCCAAGAGGGAGAGGCCCGTTACAGCCCAGCAGAGGTAGCGTCAACTGAGGTTGTCCCAATCATGGGGCAACCTGATCCCGCTCGCATTTGCACTTCGATTGTCGAACGCCAGAATCTTTCCGTACGCATGGGTACGCGAAGATTTACGCGGTTGACGAATGCCTTCAGCAAGAAATTCGAGAATCACTGGGCTGCTGTCGCTTGCTGGTTCACCTTCTACAATTTTTGCCGCGTGCACAAATCGCTCCGCGTGACGCCTGCAATGGCCGCTGGAATCGCCGATCACATTTGGAGCGTGCGGGAACTGCTGGAGGCGGCTTGATCCTTGGTTGCTTTCCGTTGTGGCCCAGGCCACCGTCAACCGGCATACCCCAGCATACCGCTGGGCGCTAATCACGGCTTCTTAGTCCCACCCTATACTTTTTGGACCCATCCGCGATAAATATCTGTTGAAAAATCAACGAGTTGAATGATATGATCTACCAGTTCCTAAAGTTTCCTGCAAATTTGTCGTTGACATGTATGGGATCAAATGATACTTTGGGTGGTAGCAGTGTTAAGCAGAAAGATGCTGAGTCGGAAAGCATCCTCGCGATGGCGCGACGTGCACTTGACCGAAATGGAGATTTTCGGTTTGGTACCGCTAAGTTAGAGAGCGAGTTTTTTGAACTTGATCTTCTTACTCCGAGCGAAAGGTTTACGGCTGTAGACATTGCACTTAACCAAATCACCTCCAAAGATAGGTGCGGCCCTTATCCTCCCGGAAACCTATCTTTTACATACGAGCGAAGGGTTCTCTACGCCTTCAAATGGCACTCTAACGAGTTTGGGAAAGTTATGTACTTGAAGTTTTGTCTATCTGGCACGGGCGGTATGGAACTACTCGTGCTCTACTCCTTCCATGAGGATCGCCCTTAAGCAACGTTTTGCTCGTGGGTGTCACTTTAATCTATATGTCTAAAATTGAATGCTTCGAGTGCAATAAAGGCGAGCTGGTGCAAAAGCCGGTCGAGCTCACCGGCAGCCGTCACGGGGAAGATTTCGTGGTCATAGTAGACGGTCTTGAGTGCACAGATTGTGGCCACAAGACTATTGATAATAATCAGAGTGGCGAGTTCACGAAAGCCGTTTCCGATGCTTATCGTACAGCACATGGACTGCTGACGACACGGGAGATCAGGGATCGGCGTAATTTGCTGGGGATGACCCAACAATCCTTCGCCGAATACCTTGGCGGAGTCGGGGTAGCAAGCGTAAAGAGATGGGAACAGGGACAGATTCAAGACCGGGCGATGGACGGGCTGATCCGGCTTCGGACTGATCCCGACACGGCACGACGCAACCTCAAGGAACTGGAACAGCAAGTCGCAGAAAACTGCGTCTTGGGTAACGCTGTGCTTAACGGCCAAAACGTAGAACTCTCGGTCCTACTGGGGCGATCCTACAAGAAACAGACTCCGATAAAACTGGATAAATCATCCCTCTCCTTCTTGGATGATGAATCCGTCATGGCAGCATAGAGAATGCAGATTTCGCAGACAGCGGAGCAGATCAAGGCCCTGACCGCGTTTCAAAATCACTGCGAGATCGAGAGTATTACCTTGCAATCCTGCCATGCTACTAGAGCCAAGGCGGGAACAGAGTTTAGGGAGCCTTTTTCGGTCAAGCCAGCACTGAGCAACGTTTCTTGGTTCAATAGGGCCTCTCAATTCGTTGTTGAGGTTTCTTTTGAATATGCGGCCTGGGACTCTTCGGAGCCAGAGGAACGCCTCTTTCAGGTGAGTTGCACATTCGAGGTGTCTTATGGCATACGAGACGATTACTCTCCAAGTGAAGAACAGAAATCATCTTTCAGTCGCGGAACTGCTGTGTTTAACTGCTGGGCATACGCGCGCGAGTTCCTTAGGGACATCACTGCTCGGCTAGGACATCAGACGCCAGTTCTACCACTTCTCCGAATCACCCCCAAGCCCGCGAACCCCAAGAAGACAGAGATTGATGAGATCTTCGAGAACGCCTTGCCTGCTCCAGAGCCAGACAGTACCAAAGAGTGACGTTTTGTCGGAACCCGATCAACCAACAAATACCTCACTACCGACCGCCGGCCCCATCCTTGTCCACCGCAGGTTCGTTAACGCGAGTCACCGCACTACGTCATCTCCCCTATTTCCAACAGCATCCAAGATCCCGCCGTCTTCTCCCCCCCACCCCGTCCTACAATGAGACAGCGCCTAAGGAGCATGTGGGGCGGGCAATCCTGCCCCAGCCGACTTCAGGATAGGCTGCACACAGCGGCAGGCCATCCATGAACGCCCTCAAATACGGACTCACTGACTGCACTATAGTTTTACCCCATGAAAACAGCAACGAGTACACCGCCCTGCTCGACTTACATTCAAGACCTCGAAATGGACTTAATAACCGATATCGTCAACGCTAATGGCGCCAACATCATCTCTGCAATATCGAGACTGGCCTCTTCGAGCACAAACAAAGAGCTTCGCCTTCCGGACGCCTGGAGGCTCGCCTCGAGCGCACTTACTCCCGCCCCCTCAGCGACTTACTCCATCTCCGCGACACCGGAAAACAAGAGGGTGAAAAACGAACCGAATCCCAGGAACGAACACCAAACGGAACCGGGCGCGTCAGCAAGCGATTCTTTTCCACAGGGCACTCCTGCGAAATTCAAGTCCACAAGCCCAACATCAATGGATACCGTCCCATCCGTGGCGTTAGCATCGCCAGGAAATTCCAATCCCCGCGCGTCGATTAGCGATTCGGCGCACCACCGAAAAGAGAAATTAGAGGCTCGAATGCTATCCTGAAATTAAAATGACTTACGATCTGATCGTTATCGGCAGCGGGCCGGGGGGTTACTCCGCGGCAGTGCGGGCCGGTCAATACGGGCTTAAAACCGCTGTCATCGAGAAGGACCCGAAGCTGGGCGGAACGTGTCTGCATGTGGGCTGCATCCCCACCAAGTCGCTGCTCCATACAGCCGACGTTTGGGAATATTTCAAGCACTCCGCCGAGCAGGGCATCCAGTGCGAAAACCCGAAGCTCGATTATCCCAAGGTGCTCGATCGCAAGAACAAGATCGTCGCGAAGCACGCCAAGGGCGTCGAGTTCCTGATGAAGAAGAACAAGGTCGATTGGATCAAGGGCTTCGGCACATTGAAGCCTCGCGGCGCCGGCGGTCTCATGCAAGTGGAGGTGAAGTCCGACGGTGGCGCGCAGACCTTGGAAGCGAAGAACGTCATCATTGCCACCGGCTCGGAAGCTCGCATGCTGCCGGGATTGAAGCCGGATCCCAAGATGATTCTAACCAACATCGAGATCCTGAACCTGCCAACTGTGCCGAAAACAATGTTGATCGTTGGCGCGGGAGCGGTGGGCGTGGAGTTCGCTTCCATCTTCAATCGTTTCGGGACCAAGGTCACGGTCCTCGAGATGCTGCCGCGAATTGTTCCGGTGGAAGACGAGGAGGTTTCGAAGGAACTCGAGCGATATTTCAAGAAGACCGGGATTCGTTGCGAGACCGGAGCCAAGGCGGAAAACATCACGACGAACGGAAAGACCGTTCACGTTTCCGTGGCGCTGGCCAATGGCAAACGCGAGGAGATGGAGGCGGAAACGCTGCTGGTGGCCGTCGGCCGCAAGCCGCTGACCGGCAACATCGGTCTCGAAGGGACGAAGGTGGAATTGGACCGCGGGTTCATCAAGGTAAACGAGTATCAGCAGACCGCCGAACCCAATGTTTATGCGATCGGCGATGTGGTGGCGGGAACGCCGCAACTGGCTCATGTCGCGACGATGGAAGGTATGGTGGCGGTGGCGCACATGGCGGGCAAGCCCGCGAAACCAATCAATCGCAATCGGATTCCGGGCGCCACTTACACCGAGCCGGGCATCGGCAGCGTGGGCCTGACCGAAGCGCAAGCGCGAGCGCAAGGGTTCCACGTCAAGGTCGGCAAGTTTCCATTTTCGGCCAACAGCAAGGCCAGCATCCTGGGTAGCCACGAAGGCTTCGTGAAAATCGTGGCGGACGAGAAATTTGGCGAGATCCTGGGCGTCCACATTATTGGACCGCAGGCCTTCGAGCTCATCTCCGAAGGAGTGGCGGCGATGGAAGCCGAAGCCACGGTGGAGACGCTCATGAGCACCATTCACGCCCATCCCACGCTGTATGAAGCCCTCGGAGAAGCCTTCAACAACGTGTACGGACTCGCGATCAATGCGTGAGATTCTCGTTCGCGATCTCGGCCGCCTGGGCTACGACGAAGCGTTGCTGGTACAAAAGGACCTGGTGGAAAGGCGTAAACAGGGCCTGATTCCAGACCAGCTTTTGATCGTCGAGCATCCGCACGTCATCACGCTGGGACGCAACGGACATTTGGAAAACCTGCTGGCGAACGAAGAAGTGCTCAGGCGCGCCGGCATAGCGTTTCACCACACGGACCGCGGCGGCGACATCACCTATCACGGTCCGGGCCAGATCGTCGGCTATCCGATCCTCGATCTGCGAGAATGGAAGCGCGACGTGGTTGCGTATGTCCGGACGCTGGAACAAGCGATCGTGGACACGCTGGCCGAATTTGAAATTGAAGCGGCGCGGGTGGCGGGCTGCACGGGAGTTTGGGTAGGTGGAAAGAAAGTGGCCGCGATCGGCGTCCACATCAGCCGCTGGGTGACGTCCCACGGCTTTGCGCTGAATCATACAACGGACTTGAGTTACTTCCAATACATCGTGCCATGCGGGATTACGAAACCGGTTACCTCCATGCGCGAATTGGGGTCGATAGCGGACCGCGAAACGGTAACGGCCGCCCTGGCGCGCAACTTTGCAAGTAATTTTCAATTTGAAGCGGTGCCGGCGCTTACGGAGACATTCTAATGATTGATGTAGTCATGCCCCAGATGGGCGAAAGTATCGTGGAAGGCACGCTCACCAAGTGGCTGAAAAAGGCCGGCGAGCACGTGGAGCGCGACGAGCCGCTTTTTGAGATTTCGACGGATAAAGTGGATACCGAAATCCCTTCGCCCGCGGCTGGAATTCTGAAGGATGTGCTGGTGGAAGAAGGGAAGACCGTATCCATCAGCACCGTGGTGGGCAGAATCGATGAAGGCGCGGGAAATGGAGCCGCCGCGGCCCCTGCCGCCGCCCCTACGGATGCAAAACCGGCAGCCGCAAAACCGGCCCCCGCTCCGCCGGCGCAGACTCCGAAGGCCGCCGAACCCGTTCAGCAACGGGGTCCGCGGCTTGTCCAGCCGCCATCGCCCCAGCCGGAATCAGCCCCGCCCGCAACCGAGGCCGAGGCGCCTTCTGGTCCGCTATCGCCGCTGGTGAAGAAGATGGCGCGCGAGTACGGAATCGACTTGCGCCAGGTAAAAGGCACCGGCGCCGGCGGACGCATCGGCAAACAAGATCTGGACGCCTATATGTCCGCGCAAGGCGCTAAAACAATGGAGCAAGGCGGCGCCCCAGCGACGTCATCACCCGCCGCCCCCGCACCTGCGGCTCCCGCGATGCCTCGCGCCGAGGCGCCCCGCACCCGCATGGAGCCGATGAGCACGATGCGGCAGAAAATCGCCGAGCACATGGTAATGAGCAAGCGCACCTCCGCGCACGTCACCACGGTTCACAAAACAGACATGACCAAGATCGCCAAGTTGCGCGAGCGTCACAAAAGCGAATTCCAGCAGCGCTACGGTTTCTCGCTCACTTATCTGCCCTTTGTAATCGCCGCGACCGTCGAAGCGATTCACGATTATCCAATTGTGAACGCCTCCATCGAAGGCGCCAACATCATTTACCACAATGAAATCAATATCGGCATAGCGGTCGCGCTGGAGAACGGACTGATTGTGCCGGTCATCCGCAACGCCGATGAAAAAAACGTCACCGGCCTGCAGCGCGCGGTTGTGGATCTTTCCACTCGCGCCCGTTCGCGCCAGTTGAAGCCGGATGAAGTGCAGGGTGGCACGTTTTCGATCACTAACTTCGGCAGCTTCGGCAGCGTCTTCGCCACGCCCGTCATCAACCAGCCGCAAGTGGCGATTCTAGGTGTAGGCGCGGTCGAAAAAATTCCGGTGGTCATCGACGATGCGATCGCGATTCGATCCGTCGCTTACCTGGCGCTCACGTTCGACCATCGGCTGATCGACGGCGCTCTGGCCGATCAATTCACCGGCAAGGTGAAATCGATTCTGGAAAACTGGTCGGGCGAGATCCTGTAGAGGTGCGGTTTTGATTGAAGAGATTTTCCTGAAAGTCTCCGCCGGCAAGCTGGAGCAACTGCGCGACCGGATCCAGGATTGTCTGGGTCGCCTGACTTACGATCAAATCTGGATGCGGAATACCGGCAACGCGAATTCCGTGGGCAATCTCGTTCTGCATTTGTGCGGGAATGTGAAGCAATGGATCGGCTATGGAGTGGGCGGGCAACCCGATCACAGGGATCGCGATAGCGAGTTCGCCGCGCGCGGGGGATTACAACCCGCCGAGCTTTCGCAGCGCCTCCAAACAACCATTTCCGAAGCGACCGGCATTATTCGCAATCTAGCGCCGGAGCGGTTGACCGAGCGCCGAACCATTCAAAAGTACGATGCCACGCTGATGGAAGCCATCCTGCACGTGGTGGAGCATTTCTCCCAACACACCGGCCAGATCATATTCGCCACAAAGCTGCTGACCGGCCAGGATCTGGGCTATTACAAGCACCTCAGCAACCCCGCACATTCGGAAACCACCCCCTGACCAGTCATAGCGGGAACAAAAGAGGGCGATGAAACGCCCCATCCGGTCCGTGACCGCTGGCCAGGTCGATGCGGCAGACTGAAGTCCGCGCCGCGTTCCATTAAGGTTCTTATACACGAATTGTGGAATGAAGTGCCCGGAAATCGCGTCCCACTGGTAGAGGGTATATGAACAAACTATTTGGATCGTTGGCAGTCGCAATCGTCGCCGCCGGGTTGAGCGCGGGGGCTCAGGATACGCCGAAACAGGAAGCGAAGAAGGCCGGCTCGGATGTCAAGGAAGCCGGTAAGGCCAGTGGGCGCGCCGTAAAGCATACCGGCAAAGCTGTTGGGAAGGGCACGAAAAAGGTTGTCCACAAAACAGCCAGCGGCGTTGAGAAGGGCGCGGACAAAGTAAAAGACAAGACCAGGCAGCCGTAGTCGTTAGACCTTTTATGCCGTGCCTGGCGAGTTGGGCGTTACTTTGCCACTCGTTCAGGCACGACATTCGTTTCCGCCCGCCTGATCTGAAACCGTAATATCCACTCGCTCGCAACCTTCTGAGGAGCGAATTTCCATTGACGCGCCGCCTTTAGCGTAAGGTCCGCGAAGTACTTACTTGGTCCCGGAGAATCCAGCTCAACGTCAGTTACATTACCCTGCGGATCCACTTGGGCTCTGACGCTCAGGGCCACTTTCCCCTGAATGCTATTTCTGGCTCTCTGAGGAATCTGGGGCAAGACTTTTCGGAGAATCCCGTCCGATGTGGCG
>CATPCJ010000373.1 GCA_955652915.1 uncultured Bryobacteraceae bacterium | reverse complement strand
GAGTAAGGGGGCGAAGGGGCTGGGGGGTGGCGGTTGGGGGCCGGCGTGTCCGGCTTCTCCCGGCTCAACGGCAGCACGACCTCCAGGCGGGTCCCCTTCCCCGGCTCAGACTCGATTGAAATATTCCCGCATAGTTCCCGCACGCGCTCGGTGATCCCCAACAATCCGAGACCATAGGCCACGCCGCCATGCTGATCGAATCCCACGCCGTCGTCCTCGACAGTTACCGCAAGCTGGCCCTTTCCATCTTGCAGGCTGACCCGAATATTTTTCGCCTGCGCGTGCCTGGCGCAATTGGTGAGACCCTCTTGCACGATGCGGTACAAATACGTTCGGTGCCGGTCCGGGAGGTCCTTCAAATCCCCGTCTACTTTGAGTTGAATCGGCGTATTGTAGCGGCGCGAATACTCCCGTGTTTGCCACTCCAGAGCCGGACCCAGGCCCAGAATATCCAGCATCGCCGGGCGCAGCCCCATGGCAATGTCGCGGGTCGAGCGCAACGTGCTTTCCGCGAGTTTCTTCGCCTGATCCAAATGCGGAGTAAGATCGCCTCCGCTCGTCGAGTGGGCTCGCTCCAGGCTCCCTAATTCCATGCGCAATGCCGTCAGCAGTTGACCGATCTCGTCATGCAGCTCGCGCGAAAGCGACTTACGCTCCTGCTCCTGCGAGGAAACCAATTGCTGCGAGAGGTGCCGCAAGCGCTCTTCGGCCTGCTCGGTGGCCTGATGACTTGCCGCGGATTCTTTTTCGAGGCTGGAGATCCGGAAAATGCTCGCGCCCGCGATAATCGTGCCCAGCACGAGCGCCGTCAGCATCGTTTCCCAGATTTCATTCTGTAAGTTCTGCACCGACTGATTCAAAGCCCGGCGCCGCGATTCGAAATTCTCCTCGTTGAGTTTCCCCAGCTCTTCCGTTACCGCGAACACTTTCCTGCTTTGGGCCTGGAACCGCTCCCGCACCGACCCTAATTCGTCCCGATGAACCGGACTGGCGCGAAATTCGACGGCTACCGCGTCCAAATATGCGTGCAACACGCCTTCTAAACTATCCAACACCTTACTCCCCTGTTGCGGCCGCAACGCCCTTAACTGCTCCAGACTTGCATCGGTCTTCGATCGCGCGTCAGCCAATTGTCCGGAATAGTTTGTCCCGGTGCTGTTCGATTCCAGCAGCCTGTCGCGAAGGAGAACGGTCACCTGCGATGAGTCCGCACGGATTCCCTCCACCAGATTCTCGATGTGGCGGTAGTTGTCCTCGGCGGTCAGGATCTGCTGGTGAATGCGCTTTGTCTCCTGGATGCTCGCCACGCCGGACAAGCCCAAGATCAGCAGCAGGAACCCCAAGCCGAATACGGATACCGGCCAGATGCTCTGTTGAACGTGTACTTTCATCTCGCAGGCGCTCTCTCCCCTTTCTATCGGCGGAGTAGGGCATCTTCCTTAACTCATTAAAAATGAGCCAGAAGCCCAGCGTTACCAATACCGGGCATGCTGCATTGTGGCGCGGACACCCTGGTCCGGTGTTTTAGGAGGTTTGGCCGGTCCGTCGCGAGCGCTACGGCAGCAGCAGCTCCGCGCGAACGATCTCCGCTTCCAGCATCGGAAGCAAATCGTTTTGTCCCAGAGCCTGCTCCAATATCGCGAGCACGGATCGGATATAGGCGATGTCCACCTTGGCCAGCCGTTCGGTCAATACGGTCCGCACGTCTTCGAGGTCTTTCGGGCGCCCCGCAAGCACCTTCATCACGATCAGATCCTCCGGCGACGTGACGGGCACGGAAAGGCCCTCGATCTCGATTCGGACAGCCCGTTCGATGAACGTGTCTTCGATTCCGGAAACCGCAAGCACGACATCCAGCGGCAACTGCGTGGGGACGTGCAAGAAAGGCAGAACCCGGGTGCGTGCGAGAAATGGCTCAGGGTCCCGTACCCGCAGGTCGAAGCCCGCTTCCTGCATGTCGTGGCAGAAGCCAGCCGTATCCTCGAGTCGCAGGCGGACGGTTACATCCACGTCAGCGGTGAGCCGTGGACGCCCCCACACGATGACGGCTTGCGCACCAAAAAGGTACCAGCCGTCGCACCATTTCTCGATCACGCTGGCGGCGGCCGCCAGAAGTCTAGCGGGCGCGGTCCGGTCCGGCACGTTGTAGCATCCCCGCCACCCGAATGTGCGATGCCAAGTCGGCTTGGCGTTCGGCGGTGTTTGGCCAGTCCGGCCTCAATGTGCGGACGTACTGAAGCAGTTCGCCGGCTAGCTCGAATACGTCGGAGGGAGTCATGCTGGTTTTTTGCTCTATCCAACAATCCGACTTGGTGCGCTCGATCAACCGCCAGTCGCGGGCGCGGAAGTCTCGGATGTCGGCGGTGCTCACCCTCACCATACTATTATGCCAGCCCCGATCGTGCGGCCGGTGAATTGCCGCGCACCGCTCAGCCATGCTCGCCCCGCAGCCGGTATCCCACGCCCTGCACCGACTCGATTCGCGCGGCGCGGTCCGCCAGCTTCTTGCGCAATCCGCGAATCACCGCGTCCACCACGTTGCTGCCTCCGTCGAATGTCTGACCCCAGACGTTCGCCAGCAGAGCCGCCCGCGACACCGCTTCTCCTTCGCGGCGAGTGAGATACTCCATCACGCCAAATTCGAGCTTGGTCAATCCGATCCGGCGTCCGTCGATCGCCAGTTCGCGAGCGGCGCTGTCCAAAAGTCCGCTTTCCTCCAAGCCCAGTTCCGCGGCGACCAATCGCGCCAGCCAGCCATCCACCGATGCCGGGCCAAAGTCGAGCATGGCCGTGCAATACACTTCCGCCTCCACTCCCACGCTGCCGGCGAGCACCTGGAATCCGAGCCGCAGCGCCGCCGGAGCATACGGCGCCAAGTCGCGGAGCGCGAGATAGACGCGCCGCAAATCCGGCCGCAATTCCAGATACTTTCGCTTCACGTCCAGCCAGCACGCCGCCTGCACCGCGGATGGAGCTTCGCCCTCATGCAGCGAAAGCCAGCGGCGCAAGAAAAAGGCTCGCTGCTTGCGCGGAATGGGATGCTCTTCCAGGTGATCCAGCCAGCCGCGAACCACCGGGTCGTCCCGATACGCGCGCGCCTGGATCGCCCGCGGATCGAACGCGCAGTAGAGACCGGCGATGCTTCCCTTCCGGTCGCGCGCCACGCAGAAAGTTTCCGGCGCGTGGGTCCAGAGCTTGTCCAGGCATCGCGCGCCGAGCGGTCCCTCATGCTTCTCCACGATCGCCATCACGGCGTCGCGATCCTCGCCGCGAGCGGGCTCCACTGCATATTCGTTAGCGCCGGTCGGAAAGAACGCTTCGCGCACCACGGGGTTCTCCAGTATATAAAGCAGGTCCGCGGTGTAGTGCCAGAGATCGGCCGCCAACGCCGAACGCAGCTCGGCCGTCAGTTGCCGGTAAGCGGCCCGGCGATGCGCCCGGTAGCGCGGAGGATCGCCGGCGCGCAGGTTCGCGGCGATGGCTTCGCGCACCGCATCGTGCATTTGCAGGCCGTCGTTGCCCGGCTCGATGAACGGCAGCGCGCGCAATCGCTCCAGCGCGTCTTGCGGCGGCGCGCCGGGAAGCATGGCGCGCAGCAAGGGCGCGGTGATCCGGCGGACCACCGAGGCCGCCTCCAGCGCCTGCTTCGTGCGCGCGTCCTGAATATCGGAAACGTAGATCCGCGAAAGCTCGGCGAGCACCCGTTGTCCCGCCACCTGCTCCAGGTTCACGCCGCCGCCCCGCGCCAGAATCGATGCGGCCAGCGTTAATGCCAGCGGATGCCCGTGCGCGAAACAGTCCATGTGCCGGGCCTCTTCCGCGGAAAGTCCCGAGCGCCGCAACAGCTCCATCGAGTCGCGTTCCGGCAGAGACTCCAGCCGGATGACGCGGAACAAGCCGTGCCAGCCGGGCGCGGAGAGCCACTCCGCCATGGGCGCGTCACGGCCGCAAAGAATTACCCGTACGTTATCCGGCAGCGCGGGCACGAAGACCTGGCGCAGCCAAGTGTCCAGCAGACGAAACAATTCATAGGTATCCAGCGCCAGTACGACGCGGCTGCCGAACTGGCTGAGGCGCGCCGCTACTTGCTCGGCCGAGCCGGCTTCGCCGCCGATCGCCGCGCCCAACTCGCGCAGCAAACCACTCTCGGTCGGCTCGATCTGCCGGCAGTCGAGGCGGACCACGGTAGCTCCCCGCGATCGCGCTTCCCGCACGAAAGCTTCCAGAAGCCGCGATTTCCCAATGCCCGCGATGCCGTGCATGCACA
Organism: uncultured Bryobacteraceae bacterium; assembly: GCA_955652915.1. Classification (GTDB taxonomy): domain Bacteria; phylum Acidobacteriota; class Terriglobia; order Bryobacterales; family Bryobacteraceae; genus Palsa-89. The sequence continues at coordinate 18,556 of CATPCJ010000373.1, read as the reverse complement.
CCACGAGCGGCCCATCTTCCGGGAGCACGCTGAGCAGCGACTCAAGTTCTTCGCCGCGGCCAACGAACGTGCCGGCCGATTGCCGCTCGATAAGGTCCTTCAACCGGCCCATGTCACTGGGCGCCGCCGGCGGCCAGCGCGCGGACGTCGGCCGTGGTCAGCGCGTTCCCCCCAATCCCCCATTCTCCGCTCCGTACGTCCTCAATGATTACCCACGTGACCCCACGCATGTTTTCGCCCTCGACCGCGACCATGGCGTCGGTAAGCCGGGTGATGATCTCCTTCTTCTGCGCCGGCGTGAAAACTTCCTCGATCAGCTTGACTTGAATCAACGGCATCGTCCTGCTCTCCTTTGGTGAATTGCGGGCCTTCCACCCGACTGATCGATTTTACGCGATCCAAGGAATGAAAAATTAGGAGGAGATGAGAAAGTTATGAGATTTTGATGGGAGCGGTCGGGCGATCGCTCAAAGAGCGGTTGAAAGATTTCCCGCGATACCGTGCTGCAGGGCGTATTGTGTGAGCTCCGCGGTGGAATGCAGGTCGAGTTTTTTCATAATCAAGCCTTTGTGAAATTCCACCGTCTTTGAAGAAATACCCAGTAGGATCGCGGTTTTCTTCGCCGAGTATCCTTCGGCCACCAACTGCAGAACTTCGCGCTGGCGGCCCGTCAAGACGGACGTCTTCGTTTGAAGCCCGCTATGGAAACCCTCCAGCGCGCTCTTGCCGATGAGCGGGGTAACATACAGATTCCCATTGAGCACCTCGTGAATCGCCGCCGACAGTTCGGAAGCGGCCGAGCGCTTCAGGACGTACCCGGAAGCTCCGGCCCGGAACGCCTCAAGGACGTATGCATTGTCGGAATGCACGGTGACAAAAATCAGCTTGACGCCGGGAAGCGCACTGCGAAGCTGACGGGCAGCCTCCATGCCGTTCAGGATGGGCATGGAAATATCGAGGAGCACGACGTCGGGAGGATCGCTGATGGCCGCGGCAACCAGGGCCCTTCCGTCACCAACCGTGCCGATCAAGTCGAATTCGGCTTCCAGGAGCTTGGAGATCCCTGCCGCGACCAGCGAATGATCGTCCGCCAGTAATATCCGCGCTCTCTTGACCGTAGTCATCATTGCTCCTAAACCACGCCGGGGCTGGCCTGGGCTTCTAACATAATAGTACTGCCCCCGCCTATTAGACGCATGCAGCACAAAGTATTTGCAGCGGCCGCAAATAAATCCGGACCTCTTGTTGAAGCTATCGCACCTGAACTGGAATCGCGGCGGTGGCGATATCTCCTCCGGCGGATATTTTGACCTTTACTTGCACACGATAAGCACCCGCGGGCACTGGCTGATTCGGCGCGCTGTAGAGCTGCAGTTGCCGCACGAGAATTGAATCCGGTTGGGCTTGGCCCGCCGCCACCGTCGCGCTGGTGTGGTATACGCTCCGATCGCCGGCGTCAATCAGATCCAGATCCAGCGTCGTCGAATCCTGCACCGGCAGATTCTCCAGCCGCACCCGGGCCTGGAAGCAAGGCTTGTAGGTACCGGGCGGGTCCACGATGCCCCCCAGACCGCAAGCGACAAAATAACAAGGAAGCGCGCAATTCGTTACGTTGCCGCCGCTGACATCCAGATCGTTGCTTTCCACCGAAAGCCCCAAGGAGATGGCAGGCGTGGCAAAACGGATGTTGCCGCCAATACGCGCGTACACCAGGTCCAGTCCTTGCACGAAGCCACCTGACGACCCCGTGGGGCTGTCATCCCGGCGGTTAATAAGACCCACCCCACGCGCGAACATGCCCGTTTCCCGGTTCAGTGGTTGATTGTTGACGTACGCCAGCGTATCGGGAAAATTACCGAGCGCGTTGCGCAATGGTCCTCGGCCGTTGAGTATCTGTAGCGTTGCCGAGGGATTGGGATTGGCTGTTGGATCGAGCCACAGTATTTCCCGGCCATTCCTATCCAGTTGATAGATTCGGCCTTGCGCGTCCGCCCGGTAAAGCGTTTCGATGGCGGTCTGTGGATTGTCGCCGGTGAGGACGGAATACCAGGCTTGATCGCCGATGATGCGAACACCCGCTACACGCTGGGTGCTGTAGTCGGCGGTGCCGATCCGGCTATCGTCGCGGTAGACCCACTCGTTTCCAACCTGCAACGGAAAATAAGAGCTGGACAAAAGCGCTGCGGCAATGGGATCCGGGAACGGGCTGCACTTCACCCGAGCCGTGGCGCGCGCCAGTTCCTGTCCTGCCGAATCGACCAGCGTAAAGAGCAGCCCGTCGCTTACCCAATCACCAGTGTTCGCACTGCCAACAGAAGGCGGAAGCCCGGTCATCGGCACGCCGTTGGGTCCAACGCGAACTTGCACCCGGCCATCGCCCGGATAATTCCACACGATCGTCGCGCGGCCCAGGCCGTTCGCGGAACACTCAGTTATTACGTCCGGACGAATTTGAAGGATGGGTTGCGCGTTAATACAAACATCAAGGAAGGCGAGGAGGAAAAGACACTTCATACTTCTACTCTATCCCTCCGCCCCAGTCCCCAGCCTCAGGGAGCCAATCGCTCAATCTTCCAGCGCCCGCGCGTTTCCTTCGTATACCGCAGCCGGTCATGGAGTCGATTCAACCGGCCCTGCCAGAACTCGATCGAATCGGGACAGAGGCGGTAGCCGCCCCAGGCAGGGGGAAGCGGAATCGTCTTGCCGGCAAACTTGGCCTCGAGTTTTTGGACGCGCCGCTCCAAACTTTCGCGATCCGCGATGATGGAACTCTGGCGTGAGGCCCAAGCGCCCGATTGCGCGCCTCTCGGCCGAGTTTGAAAATACCGTTCCGCCGCGGCCTGCTTCGTCTTCTTCACCCGGCCCGTTATGCGCACCTGCCGCCCCAGCTCCGGCCAATAGAAAACCAATGCCGCCCGAGGATTCCCGGCCAGTTCGCGCCCCTTTCGGCTCCGATAGTTGGTGTAGAAAACGAAGCTGTCTTCCGCGACTTCCTTCAGCAGCACGATGCGGGCCGACGGCTGTCCATCATTTCCGGCTGTGGCCAACGTCATTGCATTCGGTTCGTGGATCGCCACGGCGCGCGCCTCGGAAAACCATTTTTGAAACTGAACCATCGGGTTGGGGTCCAGATGCGATTCGTCGAACGGCTCACCTCTGTATTCCTCCCGCAGATCGGCCATCTTCAACTCCGGCGTGTGGCGCTTAGGAACAATGAAGCGACCTGTCTTCGAATCTCCAAGCACATCGTTGCGCGCCCGGCCCCAGAACCACCAATGCGCCGCGAGATAGGCGCACAGCACGGCGTCCAGTTGGTCCGAAGGAATTTTCGAAATTTCGGCGGCGGGAAGACGCGGTACTAAGTCGCGCAGGCCGGCGGCCGGCTTCCCCTGGAAAAGCTGAACGGCTGCCGCGGCTAAATCAACCTCAATCTGATGCCGCCGATTGCTCTTAGCCGACATCTTTTCGCCGCGCCGGAAGCCGTGCGCGAGCAGATCCGCTGAAAGACGCATCGGACGAGTGCGAGACTTTCGCGCCGCAGCGGAGGTATTGACGGCGACGATCGCGTCCGGGCCGCCGACAGCTTCAATCCATTGAATAATATCTTCCGGCTGCTTGAGCCGGGCCAATTTTGCCAGATGCAAGATCCGCCCGTCCCAATCCAGCGCGGCCAGCCGTCCGAAATCGAATCCAAGGAAGCGCAGACTTCCAGTTTAGTAGGCCCAGGCCCCGCCCATGTACAATTGACGATGCCATATGCAAATATCTCATTTCCTCACCACCATCGCCGCCCTTTTATCCATCCAACAATTAGCCAACGCGCAGCGTCCGTTTTCCGCCGCCGACACGCTGGCCCTCGAGACCATCGGCGAAGTCGCGGCCTCGCCGGATGGCAAGACCATCGTCTTCTCCGTCTCGACCATCGACCTGCCGGCCAACAAGACGATTTCGCGCCTGATTCGCATTTCCGCCGTGGGCGGCACACCAGAACTGCTGAGCAGCGCACCCGAGGGCGCCAGCAGCATCCGCTGGTCGCCGAACGGTGAGCGCCTGGCGTTCATCGCGACGCGTGAAAAAACATCCGCCATCTACACGCTGGACATCGCGTCCGGAAAAGCACTGCGAGTCTGCGACTATCGCCGCTCCAACAGCTTTCTTCCGCACGCCGGCAACATGCTGGCATGGTCGCCCGACGGCAAACAGATCGCATTCGCGGGAACGATGGAACCCGATCCTCCGGAGCAGGATCCTCTGGTGGTCACGCGCATTCTCTACAAGTCTCGCACCTCTTTCTCGGACAATCGCCACACGCATATTTTCGTCGTGCCCGCGAACGGAGGCGAACCTCACGCTCTCACCACCGGCGATCACGATGAACATTCGATCGACTGGGGAGGCGACGGATCGCAACTCGTTTTTCTCTCAAATCACGAACCCGATCCCGATGCTCTCCTGAACTACGATATTTTCGCGGTGACTGTCCCGGGCGGCACGGTCCGCCAAATCACAAATACCCCCGGCGTCGAAATGGAGCCGCGAATCTCGCCTGACGGTTATTCCATCGCCTATACCGCCACCAAGCGAAAAATCACCACCATCGACAGCGTGGCCGAAGATGCGCACGCCTGGGTGGTTCCGATGGCCGGCGGTGCGGGGAAAGAAATGAACGCTGGGTTGGACCGGCGCACATCGGCCATCGCGTGGTCGCCGGACAGCAAGAGCATCCTTTATACCGTTGGCGACCACGGCAGCGTTCTAGGATGCACGACATTCCTGCGCACCGATGAGACTTCGTGCGCGATCGGCAAAGGCGCGCAGATTGGCGCGCTCGCTCCCGGGAAAGACGGATCGCTCGCGTTCACTCTCAGCAAGCCGGACATGCCCGCCGAAGTTTTTCGGTTAGACGCCGGCGCGCGCGAACCCCGGCAGTTGACGCATCTCAACTCGCAGTTCATCGGGGCGCATCAAATTTCGAAGCCTGAAGAAATCCAATTCAAGAGCTTCGACGGAGCCGGCGTGCAAGGCTGGCTCTATCCGGCCCTCAAGGCCGCCGGCCGAACGCCGATGATCCTGACCATTCATGGCGGCCCGCACGGCCAGTTCGGATATGCGTTCAATGCTTCGGCGCAGTTTTATGCCGGGCGAGGCTACGCGGTGCTGGCGATCAATCCGCGCGGCAGTTCCGGCTATGGCCAAACGTTTTCAGACGGCTCGGTCGACAACTGGGGCGGCGGCGATTATCAGGACCTGATGGCCGGCGTCGACGCCGTGCTCAAATCGCACGCGAACATCGATCCTGAAAAGCTATTCGTCACCGGCGGCAGCTACGGCGGCTTCATGACCAACTGGGTGATCACGCAGACCAATCGTTTCAAAGCCGCGGTATCCGTTGCCAGCGTCTCCGACATGATCAGTTTCTACGCGACATCCCTGTATCAGGATCTGGTTCACGCCGAATTTCGCGGATTCCCGTGGGCCGGCGACAACTACGCCCTGCTTTGGAAATGGTCGCCCCTGGCGCACGTGAAAAACGCAACTACGCCAACCATGTTCCTGCACGGGGAGAACGACAACGACGTACACATCACCCAAGCCGAACAAATGTTCACGGCGTTGCGCCAACGCGGAATTGAATCGGAACTGGTCCGGTATCCACGCGAAGGCCATGGCTTCCGCGAGCCAAAGCACCGGCTGGACGCGACCACGCGAACCGTGGAGTGGTTCGATCGGTTCCAGGCGAAATAGGCCGTGAAGCCGCGTTTGACACAACACCACTCGCGGACGAGTGATTCGCATCGCAGGCGACAGCGGCAGCGTCGATATCGCCACCCACGTCGTGGAAAGCATCGCCGAGCGTTTCTGGCTATGGGCGCGGTATCCGTTTATGGGACGACGGCGAGGCGATGACTTGAGTCCCGGTCGACGCAGTTTTCCGCGGACCACTACGTCATCGTCCATCGCATCGTGGAGGATGACGTGGTGCTGATTTTGCATGTAGTGCACGGCAGCCGCGATATCGTCGCCCTGTTCGGCCATTGATCGCATGAACGAAATCGTTACCAATCCCCTGGCCGCGGCGTCGTTCCTGTTGTCGATCTACACGCTATGGGTCACGCAATTTCGCCATGGCAGGTAATGACCCGGCCGCCCCTCATCGGCAGTCAAATAAGTTGTGGCCCTGGAAAGAGCGTAGCTACTGGCTTTCCTCTTTGCCCATGTACAGCTCGCTCACCACCTGCCGGTTATTTTCGAGAACGCGATTCCGGCGAACTTTCATGGTGGGCGTCAGCTCGCCGGTTTCAATCGAAAAATCGCGCTCCAGCACCCGGAACTTGCGGATCTGCTCGAAGGGCGCAAGTTGTTTATTGACGCGCGTCACCGCTTTCTGCACTTCCGCCAACACCGGCGGCGCAACGGCAACTTCATTCGGACCGCGTCCTTTGAATTGTTCCATGCCCTTCAAAACTTCGGCGTTGGTGACGTTGATCGTCATCAGCGCCGTGACGAACGGCAGGCGATCGCCCACCAGCACGATCTGATTCACGATGGGCTCCGTCTTGAACAATCCTTCGATTCGCGACGGATAAATCTTTTTTCCATTGGAGGAAATAATCATCTCCTTCTTGCGCCCGGTGATGTAGACGTACCCCGCCGAATCGATCTCCGCGATGTCGCCGGTGTGCAGCCATCCGTCGCGCAACACCGCCGCGGTCGAGGCCGGATCTTTGTGGTAGCCGGAAAACACGGTCGCGCTCTTTACCAACAGCTCGCCGTCTTCGGCCAGCCGAAGTTTCACGCCCGGCAATGCGACGCCGATGCTGCCGGACTTGGGATGCTTCAAGGGGTTCAGCGTAAGCACTCCACCCTCGGTAAGCCCGTAGCCTTCGATGAGCGGCATGCCGATCGCCGCGTAGAAGCGAGCCAGTTCCTTGCCCAGCGGCGCCGCGCCCGATGCCGCGAGCCGCAGCCGTCCGCCCAGCCGCGCGCGAATTTTCGAAAACACCAACCGGTCGGCAAGCTTGAGCGTTGAGGTCATCCACTTCGGAATAGGCTTGCCCTCTTCCCGCAGGCGGCTGACTTCCGCGCCCAATCCTACGGCGCCGTGGAACATTCTCTTCGAGATCGCGCTCCGTTTCTTGATCTCCGCATTGACGCTCGCAAAGATTCGCTCCCAGACTCGCGGCGGCGCAAGTAAGAACGTCGGACGAATTGTCTTCATCTCGTTCGGGAGTTTCGCGAGGCTTTCCGAAAACCAGACCGGAATACCCATACCCAGCGGCAGCATCTGCAATACGACGCGCTGCGCGATGTGCGCGGATGGAAGAAAGCTTATAGTGCTGTCGGTGGGAGAAAGCCCCAGCGCCTCCGGAGCCATATCGATATTCGCGAGCAAGGCTCCGTGACTGACGAGTCCCATTTTCGGTTCGCCGGTGGCGCCGGAAGTGAGATACAGAATCGCAAGATCGTCGGTGCTTACTTCTGCCCGAATCTTTTCGAACGCCTGAGCGTCTTCCGTGAATGCTTTGCGTCCGTCAGCGCGCAATTCTTCCAGCGACAGCGCGCCCCCGGCCTCGCCGGTCATCACGATCCACTTTACCGGCGGAGCGGGCTCGCCGGCGGCGGCAATCAATTCCCGCATCCCTTTCGCGTCTTCCACAAAAACCGCTTTGGCATCGCAACCGCGCAGATTGCCGATCTGGTCGGCCACTGGATAGCTGGTGTAAAGCGCCGCGGCGATCGACCCGTTGGACATGATGCCGAGATCCACCAGGCAGAACTCGGCGCGAGTCTCGGCATGGATGGCTACGACGTCTCCTTTGCGGATGCCGATGCGCCGCAGCCCACAGGCAATTTCCTGAACCGCGGTCTTGTACTCGATCCAACTGTAAGTCCGATACTTGCCCTTGCCAAGCGGTTGGTGCAGCGCCGGCGCCGCGCCGTAGGTTTGAGCGGCCGTTTCCAGGACCGAATATATGGTGCGAGAACCCATGTCGATATTACTAACATGAATCATGAGCGATTTGGTCAAGAGAGTTGGACGTAGCGGTCCGCGCCTCGGTATCGTGGCCGAAACCAAGTCCAACAATTCACCGGTCACGGTGGCGGATCGGCGGGCAACGAACAATTTGAATAGGTAAGTGCCTCAACGGGCTAAAAATCGATTCACACACAGTCCCATAGACGAAAGCAATATCGGGCTGGCGAATGGTCCACCAAACTGGGCGGAGCCGGGATATTGTCCAGGCCCCCTAAACGAAGGCTCCGGGGTAATCCAAAGACTGCGGCGCGCAAAGAATCGATGTCCCCTTTGAACGCTCCGTCATCCGGGTCAATACGTCCATTCTCAGCGAATCGGTAACATTGTTCCGGCGCGTGCCGGTACAAAATGCTCTCCAGAGGAATGTGAGTCACGGCATCGTTGTAGTTGACGAACCGGTAGTTTCCTCTGCCAGGATTTGATAAGACGCGGGCGCAAAATGCCCGGTCGCCAACGCGAGGACAACCAAAGGTGTACAGCGATATGTCAGGATCGGCAAACCTGCTAAAGGCCAGTACGGCCAACGCTCCGCCCAGGCTATGACCAGTAAGGCAGATTTCCGCGCCTGGATGAGTCCTGCGGTATTCGGTAACAAGCTCGTGAACCTGTTCCCATACTTGGCCAAGCGCTCGCTGAAACCCCTGGTGCACCAGACAGGGGGGCGAAAACAGATGCGTAACAAATGCAAAGTGTCCAAGCGCTGGTCCGGGGTCGTCGGCGGCTGGCCGGTAATCGTGTTCGTGGATCGGCAGTATATCGGCGTCGTATAAGAAATCGGTGGGATCGTCTTTCTCGGTACCGCGAAAAACGAGTATTGCGAACTGATCGCACGAGGCAAACACGCCCTGGGTTCCGGGCGCGTTCCAATTCGCCGGTGTGCCCCCGATCTTGACGTGGCTCAGGTTTCCCCGCCGGAGGTTTTCGTCGAATTCGGCATCCGTCATTCGCGTCTGGCCATATCGCGCATAGACCAGCATCGCTGCGTCAGCGGCCCAGGCGGCCTTGGTGGTCACGCCTCCACTCACAAAAGGACATTCCTGCGCGCGTGAAAAATATGTGTATTCTCCCTTTTCCGGTGGATAGAAAAGGTTCTTTAACGAGCCTGGCAGCAACTCCGTGTGTTTTCGCGGTACGATCACTTTCGTTCCTCCTACGTGCCAACTCCCGCATCGGGCTAACGACACTTGTGAAGTCTATCAAAGACGACACCGGCTACGGGGTTTCGGACTCCACGCCGCTCTCTTGCGGATATTCTGGCGTCAGATCGGCCTTCCCGGAACGGTACGCGTTGGCCGCCGTGAAATCGGCTTTGCCGGCAAATTACCCCTTCACGTTTCATTGCTCGGCGCGAGTTTGGGCATGGATCGCGACGACCCATGTCGATATTACTAACATGAATCATGAGCGATTGGTCAAAAGAGTTGGAGGTAGCGGTCCGCGCCTCAAGTCAGGCCGTGGAACTCGCCTTGCGTTTTCAGGCCGGTATCGCGGCCGAAACCAAGTCCGACAATTCACCGGTAACGGTGGCGGATCGGGAATGCGAGCGGTTGATCGCGCGCATATTGAGCGGCGCGTTCCCGGAAGACGGCATTTTGGGCGAAGAAGGCGCGAACGTCCAATCGCGCAGCGGGCGCAGATGGATCGTCGATCCAATCGACGGCACACGCGACTACCTCCGAGGAAATCCACTGTGGTCCAATCTCATCGGGCTCGAAGTTGGTAATGACGTCGTGGTTGGCGTGGTCAACCTGCCGGTGCTCGGCAATTTGTATCTCGCCGGCCGTCACGCTGGAGCCTTCCGAAACAATTCGCCGATTCATGTTTCATCCAGATCTTCAGTGGACGAATCCACTTTATGCTTCAACGCATTCGGCAAGCTCAATGGCACACCTTTCAAGAACGAAATGCTGGACTGGATGGCGCGCTTTTGGTCCGTTCGCGGATTGGGTGGCGCACCGGACGCGATGATGGTCGCTTCCGGCCAGGCGGACATCTGGATCGAGCCCGCGGCGGCTGCTTGGGATTTGGCGCCGCTCAAGATCGTCGTCGAAGAAGCGGGCGGCGTGTTCCTGAATTTCAACGGCGGCGGCAGTATCCACGCCGGCAACTGCATCGCATGCACGCCCGGGCTGAAAGCGGAGGCTGTTCGCTTCGCCGTTCGTTAGTTGAATGGAATTTAACGGACTCTAACCACAACTCCTGTCATTCCGCCGCCTGCTTGGTTCAACTGGAATCGCATCCGCCGGCGAGGGCCGCATCAAGGAGCGCAAGGAGAATCAGCAAAGACGCATTGGGAACGGAATCGAGAATGGTTCACTGGCACCCAAGGAAGCTGTCCATCTGGAGAACCGGCAAGCGAAGCTCAACAAGGAAATTCGCGCGGATCGCGCGGCCAACGGCGGTAACCTGACGAACAACGAAAAGGCTCAAATCAATCGGCGGCAAAACCGGTTGAGCAGGAACATCTACAACCAGAAGCACGACGGACAACACCAATAGTGCGCGCTGAAATTTCCGCGCCGCGCACCGGACACGTGGCGCGGAGACTCGTGTCCGCGGCCTCGAGATTCGTCTCGATGCGGCAGACTGAAGACGCTGTGTTGCGGTATCAGTCGCCGCTTTCAGAACCGCGACCGTTGGCATGAGGCGTTCTCAATGGGCGACCTTGTCCGCTGACAAGCGGCCGTCCGGATTTTTCAGCAGCGTCTGAAGTCCGCGCCACGCCAGCTACTTTAAAAACATACTGAGCCGCGCCATCGCTTCCTGCACAATCTGCAACTCGGCCGCGTAGCAAATGCGGACCGATCCCTCGCCTCCGGCGCCGAATGCGACGCCGGGGGCGAGCCCAACTTTCGTATCCATCAGCAGCCGCTTGCAGAAGTCGAATGAATCGTTGGCGCCGGCGATTTTTGGAAAAAGATAGAACGCGCCGTCCGGCTTCGGCACGGTGACGCCGGGCATCTTGGAGAGTGCCGCGAGACAGAAATCGCGGTTCTGTTTCAGCCGGACCAGCATTTCGCAAAGCGTATTTTCACCCCACAGGAGCGCTGTTTCCGCGGCCCGCTGGGCGAAGCTGGGTGCGTGCGAAATGATGAACTCGTTGAGCTGCGTGGCTCGCGCGCAGAGATCGCGGCGGGCCACCAACCATCCCAGCCGCCAGCCAGTCATGCAATACGTTTTGGAAAACGACTGCACCACGATTACGGCGTCGTCGCGCGTCGCGAGCTTTAGAATCGATGGCGCGGGTGACGCCGGTTTCGGCCCGGTGTAATTCAATCGTTCGTAAACTTCGTCGGCCATCAACCAAAGTTGGTGGCGCCGCGCGAACTCCAGTAACTGGCGTTGCTCGTTGATGGTCGCCACCCAGCCCAACGGATTCGACGGCGACGTATAAAGCAGCATCCGGGTCCGCGGCGTGACCGCGGCTTCCAGAGCTTTGAAGTCGATTTGATAACGGTCGCCCACCAAGGGATGCGCGATCTCAACCGCAACGGCATTGGCCATGGCGACGTTCGATGCCCCATTCGGCCAAGCGGGTGTAAGCACCAGCGCTTCGTCGCCAGGATCCAGAACGCAGCGGATGCCGACATTGAGCGCCTGTACACCGGAAGCGGTGATTACAATCTCGCCCGCGGGATCGAGCTCCAATCCATGCAACTCCTGGTAGTAGCGCGCCAGTGCCTTTCGCAGCGACGGAAGCCCGGCGTTTTCGGTGTAAAACGTGAAACCGTCGGCCATCGCCTTCTGCGCCGCCCGCTTGATGTATTCAGGCGTCGGCAAATTCGATTCACCGAAGTACAGCTTCAAAACGCCGTCCATGGACATCGCAATTTCGGCGAGCTCACGAATGCGGGAGTGGGGAACGCGCAGCGCGGAAGCCGCGAGAGTTGGAGTCATCTTGCTTTTAGTTTAACCGGCGGACGAAGCGTGTTAGAGGCGGTTGAAGATCGCCGCGAGGGGAACGCGAAATCCGGGAAGTACGCCGTCATCCTCGAGAGTGTCGCTCTGCTCGAACTTTCTCGCTTGGCCATCGGCACTAAAGATGCGTACTACTCGCTGTTCCGGAAAAACGACCCAGACTGACTTGCTGCCATGCGCAAGATACAGTTCAATTTTCTCTTCCAAACGAGCGGCTGTTTCCGAGGACACGACTTCAATCGCTATTTCCGGCCCGCGCTCGATCAAGCCAGTGGTGCCGGGAACGAGATGGTCCTCGCGCACAATGCTCACGTCCGGGATCAGGCAGTTTCGCTCGTCCACTTGAAACCCCGTCTCATTGAATACTGCTGCACCGAGTGGATTCTGCGCCAACCAGACAGTTAGAACGCGATTAACATTCGATTTAACAACTTCATGTTGAAACCCGCCGAGGCTCATGGTGACAACTTCACCCCCGATCAGTTCCATGCGCTGGCCATCGGGCTCAAGCAGCTCTAGGAACTCTCGGACTGTCACCATCGTCGTGGTCGCGCCCATAGTTTGATTCTACCCCGTTTACCGCCGGCGACCCTTAGCGGCCACCAGTTCTTCAATCTGCACGAGCTCCGTCGGGTAGTCGCCCGTATAGCAGGCGTAGCAGTATTGATGATTGTCGTCGGCCACCGCGCGGCGCAAGGATTCAAGAGAGAGGTAGGCCAAAGTATCCGCTTCGACGTAGTCGCGAATTTCTTCCACGGAATGACTCGATGCAATCAACTCGCTCTCGCGCGGAGTGTCGACGCCGTAGAAGCAGGGAGAAATAGTTGGCGGACACGAAATCCGGAGGTGTACTTCGCGCGCGCCGGCGTTGCGGACCATGCGAACAATCTTGCGGCTGGTTGTGCCGCGCACCAATGAGTCGTCCACAAGAATTACGCGTTTCCCTTCCAGCAGGTGGCGGACGGGGTTGAGTTTCAGTTTCACGCCGAAGTCGCGAATAGCTTGCGACGGCTCGATGAACGTGCGGCCAACATAGTGGTTGCGGATCAGCGCTTGCCGGAATGGAATGCACGATTCCGTGGAATATCCGATAGCGGCGGCAACGCCCGAGTCCGGCACCGGAACCACCACATCGGCGTCCACTGGCGATTCCTGCGCGAGCAATATGCCGAGATTCTCGCGCGAAAGTTCCACTGGACGTCCGAATACGATCGAGTCCGGCCGCGAGAAATACACATGCTCGAACACACACTGAGCGCGCGGACCTTCCGGCGCGTAGCGCTCTCGTGTCATTCCTTCCGGGCCGATGCACACCATTTCGCCCGGCGCCACATCGTTGACGTAGTCGGCGCTAATCAAATCGAACGCGCAAGTTTCCGATGCAAAGACGTGCGCCGTTGTGCCGTCGGTCTTTTTCAAAACCCCGTAGGCCAGCGGACGGAACCCATGCGGATCGCGTGCGACGATTACCCGGTCACACGCAAGAAACACCAGTGAAAATGCGCCTTCCAATTGCAACAGAGCCTCTCGAAGCGCGCCCGCCAGTGTTCTTTCCCTCGATCGCGCCACCAGATGCAAAATTACTTCGGTGTCGCTGGACGCCTGGAAGATAGAACCTTCCCGCTCCAGATCGCGGCGCAAATCGCCGGCGTTGGTGATGTTGCCGTTGTGCGCCACCGCAATCTGGCCTTTATTGCACTCTACTGAAAACGGCTGCGCGTTGAGTAGAACTGTGTCGCCGGCGGTGGAATATCGGGTATGCCCGATCGCGCAGTTTCCCGGCAGACACGCAATCCGCTCGGGGGTAAAAATATCCGCCACGTGCCCCATGGACTTGTAGCAACGAGTTTCACGTCCGTCACTGGTGGCAATCCCCGCACTCTCCTGCCCCCGATGTTGCAGCGCGTAGAGACCGAGATAAGTCAGATTGGAGGCTTCCGGATGCCCATGGATAGCGAACACGCCGCACTCATCGTGGAATTTATCTAACGGCCCGTCGGAAGCGTCGCCCCGCGCATAGCTCGCTAACGCGCCGACCGCTCCGAGCCGTGACCGTCGGCCAGAGGCTTCCTCCCCGGCCGGCCTTGTCCGCTGACAAGCTGAGGCTTTACATGTGCCCCTCGCCAAGGGAGCGGTTGTCCAATCTACATCGAGACCACTAATCTTCATGTCTGGTGCAGCGTGCGTTCGAGTGAAGTTTCCCAAGGGCGCATCAACTCAGTCAAGTCGCAATCCAGCAGTGTTTCCGAACCGCAATCGATTCGTAATCTCTCTTTCATCGTAACACCGATCTCGACCGCTTCCACGCCAAATTTACGAGCGATGGATAAAACATTTTCGGGCTGCGATGTCGAGAGCACAATTCGGGACGGACCTTCGTGAAAAAGTTGAAATTCCTGCCGCTTCGCGGTAGGCACTTGGATGTGAGCGCCCAGACCCGCACTTCCAAAACCAGCTTCCGCCAACGCCACCGCCAGCCCTCCATCACTCAAATCATGCGCCGATTCGGCCAGTCCCCCGGCCACGATTTCCCGGATCGCCTGGTGCACGCGCTTCTCGTAATCCATGTCGAGAGCGGGCGGCAGTCCCCACAGCGCGTTCAGAATTACCTTGGCGTATTGCGTGCCGCCAAACCGCAGGTTGTCGCATTTGCCAAATCCACCCAGCAGAATCACAGCGCGGTCCGGCTCCTGAAAATGAATCGGCGTGGACTTCGCGGTTTTCATCAGGCCGACAATTCCCATCACCGGCGTCGGATAGATCGCTTCTCCCAGCGTCTCGTTGTACAGACTGACATTGCCGCCGGTGATGGGCGTCTCAAAATACTCGCAGGCCTCCGCCATGCCTTCTATGGAAGCCACGATTTGCGCCATGATCTCCGGGCGCTCCGGATTGCCGAAATTCAGATTGTTCGTCGCCGCCACCGGAAATGCGCCCGCGGTGGAAAGATTCCTACAGCATTCCGCCACAATCAGCTTGGTGCCTTCACGCGGATCCAGCGCGCAATATCGCGCATTTCCGTCTAGCGATATGGCGATGGATGTGCCGGTTTCCTTGATTCGCACGATGGCCGCGTCCGCGCCAGGCCCCTCGATTGTGTTGGTTCGAACGGTGTAATCGTACTGTTCCCAGATCCAACGTTTGGAACAGATATCGCCGGACTCGAGCAGCGCGATGAGGTCCGCACGCACGTCGCCGGCGGGCAATTCGCCGGGCGGCTGAAGAGGCGCGGAGCGGTAGGGTTTGGTGTGCGGCCGATCGTAAATCGGAGCTTCGTCCGCTAGAGCGCGATTGGAAATCTCGGCGACCACCTGGCCGTGATCCTTCACTCGCAGAATTCCGTCAGGCGTGACGCGGCCCACCGTCACGGCGTCCAATCCCCATTTCCGGAATACGCGAAAAACTTCCTCTTCCCGCCCCTTTTCGGCCACCAGCAGCATTCGCTCTTGTGATTCCGAGAGCATGATTTCGTACGGTGTCATGCCGGTTTCCCGCTGTGGAACGTACTGCAAGTCGATCTCGACGCCGGTCTCCGCGCGGCTCCCCATTTCACACGTGGAGCAAGTGAGCCCGGCGGCGCCCATGTCCTGGATGCCCACGATCGCCCCGGTCTGCATCGCTTCCAGACATGCTTCCAGTAACAACTTTTCCAGAAACGGATCGCCCACTTGGACATTGGGACGTTTCTGTTTTGACTCTTCGGTGAATTCGGCCGACGCCATCGATGCGCCATGAATTCCATCGCGTCCGGTCTTTGCGCCCACATAGATGACCGGATTGCCGACGCCTTTTGCCTTCCCGTAAAACACTTCATCCTTCTTGAAGACGCCGAGCGCGAAAACGTTCACCAAAGGATTGCCGTTGTAACACTCTTCAAAAACGCACTCGCCGCCCACGGTGGGAACGCCGAAGCAATTGCCGTAGTGCGCAATGCCGGAAACCACGCCCTGAAGAATTCGCCGGTTGCGCGAAATGTCCAGTGGTCCAAAACGCAGCGCGTCCATCACCGCAATCGGCCGGGCGCCCATGGTGAAAATGTCGCGCAGAATGCCGCCGACGCCAGTAGCGGCGCCCTGAAACGGCTCGATGAAACTCGGATGATTGTGCGATTCTATCTTGAACGCGATCGCGTAGCCGCCGCCGATATCGATGATCCCGGCATTTTCGCCCGGACCTTGCAGCACCAGTTTGCTGCGCGTTGGAAGTTTCTTGAGATGGATGCGCGAGCTTTTGTAGGAGCAGTGCTCGCTCCACATCACGCTGAAGATCCCGAGCTCCGTGTAAGTAGGTTCACGTCCCAGCAGCGCGACGATTTTTTCGTATTCAGCCGCCGTCAGTTGATGGGCTTGAATGACCTGCGGCGTCATCGTAGGACAGGCCTCCTGGCCTGTCTTGGCTGCCCCACATGATCAACAATTAGTATTGAACAACACATCAGCTTCCACACAACACAGACGCATGTGCCACGGCGGAAACCATCGATTGAAGAATCACCAGGCCGTCGGTCGATCCCATGAGCGGTTCGGTGGCACGCTCGGGATGCGGCATCAATCCCATGACGTTGCGTTCTTCGCTGAGAATCCCGGCGATGTCGCGCATCGATCCGTTGGGGTTGTCGAGATAGCGAAGCACCACCCGATCTTCAGCCTCCAGTCGATCCAACGTGCGCTCATCGGCAACGTAACAGCCTTCGCCGTGAGCAATCGGCATCACCAATCGCTGCCCTTGGGCGGCATCGGACGTGAACGGAGAATTCGTCGTTTCCACTCGCAGTGGAACCGGCTTGCAAGCGAACCTCAATCCGCGATTCTTGAGCAGCACGCCGGGCAACAACCCGCTTTCCGCCAGAATCTGAAAACCGTTGCAGATGCCCAGCACCAAGCCGCCATCGGCCGCGAACTTGCGGACGCTTTGCATCACCGGCGAAAATTTCGCGATTGCCCCGCAGCGCAGATAATCGCCGTAAGCGAATCCGCCCGGCAGGATGACAGCGTCGACGTCGCCGAGGTTCGTGGCGTCATGCCAGATGAATTCCGCTTTTTGTCCAAGATTGTTTGAGACCGCAAACCACGCGTCGTGATCGCAGTTACTGCCAGGGAAGACAACGACGCCGAATTTCATCGGGAAATTCGATTGTACCGCATGCTGCTGATTCGCAGAAATGCTTCTTGCAGGGCGATGCAAAGCGGACCATTTGGCGGTGCGCGTTCGACTTCGCACGCTGCAAGGCGCTTTGTTTCGTCAGAATCCAGAAAACCCTGGGCTACAAACAAAGCTACGGTGCAGCGCCAGTACGCCAGGATCGTATTCGATACGGCGGGATCGACGCACTCCAGGAACGGCGGTCACTCCGCCAACTCGAGTCTCTCAGAGCGCTTGCGAACCCGTGAGCGCCCCTTTTCCTCGCTCACCCACTTATGCACTCGTTCTCGCTGTCAAGAATCTCCGCACCGTAAAAGGATTAGCAGCACGGGCGCTGTGCGTTTCATCGGCGGTTACGTGGCCTCGAAGGCTAGATGGTAACGGCGACGGGGATCCTGTGGACCACTGCCGATTTCCACTACCAGCCCGCGCTCTACAAGCGTCGCGAGCCGCGTGCGGGCAGCGCGGGGAGACAGCCCTATGTGCTTGGCGATCTCAGACGTTGAAAGTCCGCCCTCGGAACTAGCGGCTAGCACAGCAAGGATAGCCTGGTCCCGCTCGTCTGTTGCCGGCGCGTGACGGCGTTTGGCGGAGAGCGTCACTCGAAAATGTGTGCCGATCTCTTCGAACTGAGGCGCGTCCAAACCACGATCATGGCAAGCGGTGGTCATTCGTTGGATACCACTGCCCCAATGCTCGATCAGTCCCAATTCCTGAAATACTCGGCCGAGGACGCGGTTGCGGAGTTTGGAAATGCCTTTTTGGATGTCCTCGATAGTGAGCCCGAAAGGGAGCAGGCCAGGGTTTTCAATCTCCAGGCGGTCGTCAAAGAGGGCAACGCGGATTGGAGCGCCTTGTTGAGCGTAGTCGGCATGAACAATAGCGTTCATGATCGCTTCGCGGACCGCGACAACTGGGAACGTCCAAAGGTCGGTTCGCTTTACGGGTCCGATCACCGCTTCGCGAGTCATGTGCTTCCGCAAGAATGTAATCACTTCCTCGGCGGCTCCCGGAAGATAAGACCGCACTTCCGTGGAATCGAGTATCCGGCGCCGGTCGCTGCCCGCGAATCGGCCGGCCTGGACCCATGCATCCGGGAAGTGGTTTAGCCGGGTTACACCGAAAAGGAGGACCCCGCCGACGGTTGGCACAGTCCTGCCCTGGTAGCCGGTCGTTAACTTTAAACTCTGTAGCCCATGGAGCGTCAGTTTGCGAATTGGCTTGAAGAACTCAGAAGCAACTAGGAAGTCGATCGCTTCCGAGTTCAAGTCCGGCATTGGTTGTTCGTCGAACGAGGAGAATTGATTGTAACGCCGCATCTCATCGATCAAAAAGGAGTCGGCCCGCCGGTTCGTTGAGCCTACACGGACAAATACGCCCTCCTTCGGACCCAGCCGGGTGAGATGGTGTGGCCGGTTGCCGCTCGGATAAATCTCAACCGCCAACACCTGAGTTTTT
>CATPCJ010000372.1 GCA_955652915.1 uncultured Bryobacteraceae bacterium | reverse complement strand
CGTAGGAGTCGACCTGGTTGTGGCTATTGCCAAGGCCACCTCTGGATGGGAGGTTGTGCCGTCCGGTCAAGGCGCTCACAAAGGCCTGGGGACTGTTATTCGAGAGAGGAATCCTGACGGAAATCTAACCGGACGCCAAGTTAGATGGCACCCTGGTAGTACCCGTCCAGGCCATCCCGAAGTCGCCATATTGGCGCGTTTGTCAACCGAACCTTCCGGACCCCGGTCCGATTTTTGGGGCATAAGATGGAAATAAGATGGAGAACGAAGCTTTAGATCGCGACAAAATTGACAGTGACGTTGGAGCGTTGTATCAACTCCAGGATGCTCTGTGCCTCCTCGCCGACGAAGCTGACGCACAAGGAGATTATTTGTTGCGCCATGGGTAGGGGTCTTGCTTGGACGAACTCGCCTTAATGCTTGGCGCTTGGTACGCTCCTGGTGAAAGGTGGGAATTTCATAAGCTGCTTAGTCTGGAGCAGTTGGAAGCCATCGGAACTGTGGATGCCCAGCTCGAACGGATGAGCGGTCCTGAGATGGAGCGTCTGTGGTCGTCAGAATCGCTGAATGAACCAGCCTGGACGGACGTGCGACAGCTCGCCCGGAGAGCACTACAAGCGTTTGGATTCGCGTGGCATCCCGATCTTCGGCGTGAACTGAGTAAAAGATGGCCAACTTCATGGGCACAAAACTGGTGAAGAAGACGGCACTCTTCCGGCGTGGTCGACATTCCAGCAACGCAGGCAGCCGTCACCGATACCTATGCCTACGACGCCTTCGGCAACACCATCGCCCGTACAGGCACAACTGTCAATCCGTACCAATACCGTGGTGAGCAGTACGACGCCTCGCTACAGATGTACTATCTGCGCGCCCGCTACTATCGGCCGCAGGTCGGCCGGTTCCTGACGCAGGACTCCTACGAAGGAGAGGACGAAGAGCCTCTGAGTTTACATAAGTATCTGTACGCGAATGCCGACCCAGTAGACGGCATCGACCCGAGCGGATATGCGAACCTCTTTTCGAGAGCGTTTCAAAGCCTTCCGGTAATTATTCAGCGAGGCCTATGGTATGGCTGGAACCTTGGTACTCGCACCCTGGGAATTGTGCGGAATGGCGGTAAGATAGCGTATGAAACTGTTTGCTGTCTGGACAAAACGTGGTCGGTTCTCGATCTTGCGCTGCAGGTGATATCTGGTATTGAGGAAGAACAGCAAGGGCAAGACTACCTTAACAGTCCGGCTCACCTTGCCCTGATGACGATTGATATAGTCTGTAGATTGGGTTGCGGTGATCCTACTCCACTTCTTCTCCTTGCGATGTCTGGCCGTGGTGGTGGTGGCAAAAATACTGGATTTGAAGGCCTTTCAGATGAAGAAATCAGGAGGAGATCCCGGGACAAGAGCCTCCCAGGAAAAGAGAGAAAATATATCCAAGGGAGGAAAAATACCGTGGAGATCGAAACAAACAGAAACGCGGAAAGAAGTGCTAGATCTCCTTCGTCAAAGCAGGTAGTTCAAAAGGCGTTGAGTGTTGCCCCTCGCACGAGAAGATTGCGGATTTTGAAGGGAATTGCGCGTGGCCGAAACACGAGCGTGCTCGACGTGCTTCGTCAGGTGATGTATGACCGCCGCGTTCCGGTACGTTTGGCAGTGGCGGATACCCTCGGTCTGGTCGACGATCTAGAAGCGCCAAATGTGCTGGCCGACTATCTCCATGATCGAAATGAGGAAGTGCGTGTAGCTGCAGTTGAGACGCTGGTGTTGATTCGTTCACCGCAATCACTCAGGGCACTATTGGCAGCTCTTGAAAATGATAAGAGTATATTGGTCCGTATAGCAGTTATAGAAACTCTTCAGTGTCTACGAAATCCGGCTGCGGTAAAGCCATTGCGCGCACAATTGCTCAACCGTAGCGCCCTTCTCCGTGGTTATGCGGCAGAAGCACTTAGCATTCTGGGTGGAGGTAATGTTGGTGAGGCGCTATCAGAGCGACTCTCTGTCGAGAGGGATCCGTTCGTGAGAATGATGCTTTTCGCAGCACTGCATCGCCTTGGTCGTGCCCAGGTCGACGAGGTTTGTCAATTTCTGGAGAATGGGAACTACAGAGTGCGCTGCGCGACCGCTAACACGCTAAAGGAGATCGTATCCGTGAAAAACGTTGGAAGAATTGGCACGGCATTGCGAAACGCGCTCAAGCGCGAAACCACCGTTGCGGTCCGCTCGTCAATCAATAGCGCGTTGAGGAAGCTAAAACACCTGTAACGCGCAACTGACGACAACCTCCTGTTTCCCCGGTAGTAACGTTTTACCGACTCGTACACGCAGACCCACAGCTCTTCCGGCCGCCAGCAGAGCGTGGCTGAAACGGGCGGCCGCAATACCAACTACAGTTACGATTCCATCTATCGGCTGCTGGGCGAGAACATCATCGGCGCGCCCAGTAACGGGCTGCTCAACTACACGCTCGACCCCGTCGGCAACCGCCTATCGTTGACGTCAACATTCTCAGCCCTGCAATTGCAGACAGCGAGCTACGATGCCAACGACCACATCTCGGGGGACACCGTCGACGCCAACGGCAACACGCTCACTTCGAATGGCCTGACGTACACCTACGATTTCGAAGACCGCTTGTTGTCCACCTCTGCTGGCGTCCAGATCGTCTACGACGGCGACGGCAATCGAGTGTCGGAAACCGCGGGCGCCGTGACAACGAAGTTCTTAGTAGACGGTCAGACTCCCACGGGATACGCCCAGGTGGCGGAGGAGATCGTTGGAACCGTGTCCGCCCAGTACACTCACGGCCTCATGCGAATCAGTCAGAGCCGCTCGGGTGCGGCGAGCTACTACCGCTACGACAGCGGCGGCTCGGTACGCCAGTTGTTCGACAACACCGGCGCCGTTACCGATACGTGCGCCTACGATGCTTTCGGCAATACCATCGTGCGGACAGGCACAACTGTCAATCCGTATCAATACCGTGGTGAGCAGTACGACGCCTCGCTGCAGATGTACTACCTCCGCGCCCGCTACTATCGGCCACAGGTCGGCCGGTTCCTGACGCAGGATTCCTACGAAGGAGACGACGAAGATCCTCTGAGCCTGCACAAATATCTGTACGCGAATGCCGACCCGGTGGACGGCATGGACCCGAGCGGATATGCGAACCTCTTTTCGAGGGCGTTTCAAAGCCTTCCGGTAATTATTCAGCGGGGCCTATGGTATGGCTGGAGCCTTGGTACTCGCACCCTGGGAATTGTGCGGAATGGTGGTAAAATCGCGTATGAAACTGTTTGCTGTCTAGACAACGCATGGT
>CATPCJ010000371.1 GCA_955652915.1 uncultured Bryobacteraceae bacterium | reverse complement strand
TACGTCATCCAATGGCTGCTTTCCGCTATTCCCTCTAATTCGCTCGCGGTGATCAATGGCCTGGCGTTGGATTGCAAGGAACGCCGTATTCTGGGCGATGACGTGGAGATCGACATCTCGGTGATCGACGAGACGCATATGCGCGTCCGGCCAGACAAAATAGCGCGGCGTCTGAGCGGCGGCCCCGGCATGGTTGCTCTAGTCGGCGTGCAATCGAATCAATATCCGCGCGCCATGGACATCGCCCGCAAACTGCGTGCGGCCGGTGTGATGGTATGCATTGGAGGGTTTCACGTTTCCGGCTGTCTGGCGATGATCCCGGAACCTACGCCGGAGCTTAAAGAAGCAATGGATCTGGGGATCTCATTGTTTGCCGGCGAAGCGGAAGGCCGCCTGGAGATGGTTCTGCGCGACGCATTTCATGGCACGCTCAAACCGCTCTACAACTTCATGGACGATCTGCCGTCGTTGGACGGGGCGAAGCTTCCCACCCTGCCGGCATCGGTCGTCAATCGAACCGGGGGCAAGCTTACCAGCTTCGATGCGGGCCGGGGCTGTCCGTTTTTATGCTCTTTCTGCACCATCATCAATGTGCAAGGCCGAAAGTCGCGGCGGCGGTCCGTGGACGATGTGGAGCAGATCATTCGCAATAACCTGGCCCAGGGCGTCAACCGCTTTTTCATCACCGACGACAATTTTGCGCGTAACACGGATTGGGAGCGCATCTTCGACCGGCTGATCGAGTTGCGGGAAAAAGACAAGCTGGACATCAAGTTCGTGATCCAGGTGGACACGATGTGCTACCGGCTTCCACATTTCATCGAGAAGGCCGCCCGTGCCGGAGTAGTGCGCGTGTTCATTGGGCTGGAGAGTATCAATCCGGACAACCTGATCGCCGCGAGGAAGAAGCAGAACAAAATTACCGAGTATCGCAAGATGCTGCTGCAGTGGAAGCATGCAGGCGTTACCATCGTTGCCGGCTATATTCTTGGGTTCCCAACCGATACGCCGGAGTCGATCAAGCGCGACATCAAGATAATCCAGCGCGAGCTGCCGATCGACCTGATGCAGTTCAGTTGCATGACGCCGCTGCCCGGATCCGAAGATCATCAAAAACTATACAACGCCGGCGTGCCCATGGATCCCGATCTGAATAAATACGATATCGAGCACGTGACCACGGCCCATCCGTTAATGTCCGCGGCGCAATGGCAGCAGACTTATAACGACGCGTGGGCGGCATTTTATTCGCCTGAACATTTCAAAACCGTGATGCGCCGTGAAGCTGCCACCGGGGGCAGACCTGGAAAAGTGCTGACTCTTCTAATCTGGTCCTTTGTATCTACCATGCTGGAGGGAACGCATCCATATCAGGGTGGATATCTTCGAAGGAAGTACCGGGCCGACCGGCGTCCGGAGCTACCTCGCGAAAGCGCGTTCGTTTTCTATCCGCGCTATCTCGGCAATCTGTTCTATAAGCATTTCAAAATGGCTCAGGCTGTTTGGCGCTACTACGGCTTTGCCGTACGATTGAAAAAAGACCCCAATGCGCGCGAGTACACCGATGTTGCCTTGACGCCGGTGGTGGAGGACGATTTCGATTCGTTCGAGATGTTCAAATTGAGCGAATCGGCGAAATCGGAAGTCAGCAGGGTGCGGCATCCCGTGGATGCGCGGGCGGCTAATTCGAGCGGCGTTTTTAAACTAGTGCCCTAACGGTTTGTGGGGCAGGATGGCATCCTGCCGCGGATTGGTAATCCGCGTGGTGTTGGATCGATCCGGAATTACTTACGGGCCGATTGCCCAATCGGCCGGCAGGTTACCAACCTGCCCACAATTACCGCGACATTGTTGCTTAGTCAACGGCCTTCGGGATATCCTTTGAGTTGTAGGGCTTACCAACAAAATCCGTTTCATGCCGAGTACCCAAACATCCAAGCGCTTTTCGCTGGTGCTGATCAAGCCGTCACATTATGATGACGACGGATACGTCATCCAATGGCTTCGTTCCGCCATTCCCTCGAACACGCTGGCGGTGATGAACGGACTGGCGTTGGATTGCAAGGAGCGCCGCGTTCTGGGCGATGACGTGGAGATCGACATCTCCGCTTTCGACGAGACGAATACGCGCGTGCGGACGGACAGGATCGCCCGGCGGCTGAGCGGCGGCCGCGGCATGGTGGCGCTGGTCGGTGTGCAGTCCAATCAATATCCGCGAGCCATGGATATCGCCCGCAAGCTGCGCGCGGCCGGCGTGACGGTGTGCATGGGCGGGTTTCACGCCTCCGGCTGTCTGGCGATGTTGCCGGAACCCACGCCGGAGCTCAAAGAGGCGATGGATCTGGGGATCTCATTGTTCGCCGGCGAAGCGGAAGGCCGTTTTGAGATGGTCATGCGCGACGCATTTAACGGCACGCTGAAGCCGCTCTACAATTACATGGACGATCTGCCGTCGTTGGACGGCGCCACCATGCCGATCCTGCCGGGGTCGCGCGTCAAGCGCACCGCCGGCACTATGACCAGCTTTGACGCCGGCCGCGGCTGCCCGTTCCTTTGTTCGTTCTGCACCATCATAAATGTGCAGGGACGGAAATCGCGGCGGCGCTCGCCCGACGATGTCGAGCGGATCATCCGCACCAACCTGGCGCAGGGCGTCAACCGCTTCTTCATCACCGACGATAACTTCGCGCGCAATACCGATTGGGAAAAGATCCTCGACCGTCTGATCCTGATGCGGGAGCAGGAGAAGCTGAACATCAAGTTCATCCTGCAGGTGGACACCATGTGCTACCGTCTGCCGCACTTTATCGAGAAGTCCGGACGCGCGGGAGTCGCACGCGTGTTTATCGGTCTGGAAAGCATCAATCCGAATAGCCTGCTGGGCGCGCGCAAGAAGCAGAACAAGATCACCGAATACAGAAAAATGCTGCTGGCCTGGAAGCACGCGGGCGTGACCGTTTTCGCGGGATACATCCTCGGGTTCCCCAGCGACACGCCGGAGTCGATCATCCGGGACATCAAGATCATCCAGCGCGAATTGCCCATCGATCTGCTGGAGTTCCACTGCCTCACTCCGCTGCCCGGCTCGGAAGATCACCAGAAGCTGTATAAGGACGGCGCTTATCTGGATCCCGACCTCAATAAATACGACCTGGAGCACGTCACAGCGGAGCACTCCACGATGTCGCGCGCGCAATGGGAGCAAGTTTACGAAGAGGCGTGGAAAGTTTATTATTCGACCGGGCACATGGAAACCGTGATGCGCCGTGCTGTCGCCACCGGGTGCAACCCCGGCAACATGCTGCTTTTGCTCACCTGGTATTGGGGCTGCATCGAGCTCGAAAAGATTCACCCGCTTCAAGGCGGCTATCTGCGGCGCAAATATCGCAAGGAACGCAGGCCGACGCTGCCCATCGAGAGCCCGTTGGTGTTTTACCCTCGTTACGTTGTCGACCTCGTCTGGAAACACATGCGGCTGGCGAAGCAGATTTGGCGTTTCGGCCGGTTCCGGCAGAAGTTGAAGAACGATCCGAACGCGCGCAATTACACCGACCTTGCTTTGACGCCCGTGGTGGATGACGATTTCGATTCGTTCGAAATGTTCAAGATCAGCGAGTCGGCGAAATCGGAAGTCAGCAGGTTGCGGCACCCCAGTGATGCTCGGACGGCGAAATCGAGCGACGTGTTTAAGTTAGTGCCATAAGCCGGGCTTCACCCATACCCATCCGATGCGAACCATCAACGTCATTTTTATATTTCTCCTTCTTGCAACTGCTGTTTTCGCCCAGACTACGACACTGCGAGGTCAGGTTACCGACGAGAGCGGAGCGCTTGTTCCCGGCGCGAAGGTTACTCTGCTGCCGCCGGATGGCATCGCCAAGACGGCGATCGCCGATGGCCAGGGGCGATATTCCTTTCCACCTCTTACGCCCGGCAACTATACCGTGTCCGCGACCGCACCGGACTTGACCACACCGCAAGCGGCCAAGATTTTGCTGAAGGCCGGGCCCCAGACGCTCAATCTTCAATTGAAAGTGGCGTCGACGATGCAACAAGTGACGGTGCAGGAGAATGGCGGGCCATCCGTCAGCACCGAGTCGTCGAACAATGCCAGCGCGCTGGTCCTGCGCGGCGAAGATTTGCAGGCGCTCTCCGACGATCCCGACGACCTGATGGCTGATCTGCAAGCACTGGCCGGCCCAGCCGCCGGTCCCAATGGCGGCTCGATTTTCATCGATGGATTCAGCGGTGGCGAACTTCCGCCCAAGGAGTCGATCCGCGAGATACGCATCAATCAGAATCCGTTTTCACCGGAATTCGACAAGCTCGGTTTCGGACGCATCGAGATCTTCACTAAACCCGGCACCGATCATTATCGCGGCAGCGTTCAATACAATTACGCCAACGATTTTTGGAACTCGCGCAATCCATACTCCACGCAAAAGGCGCCGCTGCTGCTGCAGGAATTCGAAGGCAACGCCAGTGGGCCGCTGGGCAAACGCGCGTCATTTACCTTGGATGCGCAAAGGAACCAGGTGGACAACGGCTCCATCATCAATGCCGTGACGGTGGATAAGCAGACGTTCGCGATCACGCCGTTCTTCAGCATATTTCGAACGCCGCAGCGCTTCACGCGGGTAAGCCCGCGCTTGGATTATCAACTGAACCAGAACAATACTTTGATCTTTCGTTATTCAGCGACGCAGTCCGACATCAACGGCGCCGGCATCGGCGGCTTCGATCTGCTTCCGCGCGGGTACGAGTTTAAATATTTGAATCAGACCGTGCAAGTCACCGAGACAGCGGTTTTGGGCAGCAGCATTAACGAGACCCGTTTTCAATATTTTCGCAGCGCGAACGAGCGTAACCCGAGGACCGATGGTCCCCAGATTCAAGTGCTGGGAGCATTCGTGGACGGGGGCTCGCCGCTGGGGCATTCCTTCGACACCCAAAACAGTTTCGAGCTACAGAATTACACCACGCGTCCCAAGGGCGCTCACATCCTGAAGTTCGGCGTGCGCCTGCGCGGCTATCTGGAGGACAATGTTTCGCCGCAAAACTTTAACGGGACCTTCAGCTTCGGATCCGGCTACGCGCCCATTCTAGATGCGAACTTTCGTCCGAAGGTCCCGGGCGTGGTCTGCGATGTGAAAAACCCGAATAAGGACGCTTGCGAGACCATCAAATCTATCCAGCGCTATCAGCGCACCTTGGCTTTTCAACAAAGGGGATTGGATCCCACGGCGATCCGGCAATTAGGCGGCGGCGCAACACAGTTCAGCATTGCATCCGGAAATACCGGCCTGGCGGTGCATCAGATGGATGTGGGTGCGTTCGTGAGCGACGACTGGCGCGTCCGTCCCAACGTTACACTCAGCGCGGGCTTGCGCTATGAAGCACAAACGAACATACACGACTGGCGTGATTTTGCTCCCCGCATCGCCATTGCCTGGGCGCCGGGCAGAAGCTCCAAGAAGCCGAAAACCGTTCTGCGCGCGGGATTCGGGACTTTCTACGACCGCTTCGCTCTCGCGGATATTTTGACCGCCCGCCGTTACAACGGGATTGTCCAGCAGCAATTCGTTCTCTCCGATCCGGATTTCTTCCCGAATGTTCCGGGTCCGAAGAGCTTGCAGGCAACGCCGCAGATTATCGAGAAACTTAGCTCCAGCTTGCGTGCGCCGTACATTCTGCAGTCGTCGGTAAGCCTGGAGCGCCAATTGCCCGCGAACATCTCCGCCGCGCTCACATACATGAATTCTCACGGACTGCATATCCCGCGTTCGAACGACATCAATGCGCCCCTGCCGGGCACCTATCAACCCGGCGTGGTAGGGAGCGGGGTGTATCCGCTGGGGCGGCTGGACCCTGTGTACCTGATGGAATCGTCGGGAGTATACAACCAAAATCAGTTGATCGCGAACGTCAACGCGAAGGTGAATTCCGGTTTATCGTTGTTCGGTTTTTATGTGCTTAACAAGGCGTTGAGTAACACGGACGGCCTGGGTACGTTCCCGGCCAATCCTTATAATTACGCCGGTGAATACGGCCCCGCATCGACCGATGTGCGTCATCGCGCAACCATTGGAGGGTCCATTAACACCCGGTGGAACGTGCGTTTCAGTCCCTTCGTTACGCTGCAGTCGGGTCCGCCTTTCGACATCACAGCCGGCAGCGACCTTTTCGGCACGAAGCTCTTCAACGGACGGCCCGGTATCGCGACGGATGCGGCGACGCCCGGCGTTATTCCGACGCAATATGGTTTGCTGGATCCCAACCCAACGCCGGCTGAGCAATTATTGCCGCGCAATTTCGGACGTGGCCCAGGGCTGATCGCGGTGAATCTGCGGCTCGGCAAGACTATCGGATTTGGACGGAGACGCGAAACTAGCGGAGCGCCGAGTGGCGGCGGACAAGGTGGAGGCGGCGGCGCCACTGCCATGGCGGCGGGACGCGGTCTTGGCTCGTTGATCGGACCTTCCAGCACGAATCATCGCTACAATCTGAGCATTTCGATGTCGGCGCGCAATTTGCTGAATCACACCAATCCAGGACCGATCAGCGGTAACATAACGTCGCCGCTTTTCGGCCGCGCGAATCAGATGGCCGGCAATATTAACGGCGAAGGCTTTTCGGAGAACGCCAACAATCGGCGATTGGAATTGCAGATCCGCTTTACGTTTTAGAGTTCGAGCGTGGGGCAAGCGTGCCCGTAGCCTGAAAGACGCTTGCTTACGCGCGCGGTTCTGTAAGTGTTGCGGTATCAGTCGCCGCCTGGGCATCCGCTCCCTTACAGTCACGGCTCGGTTCAATTTCGCGAAAGTTGGAGGCACCAGTCCTACCAACCGGTTTAACCTGCCAGGATCATCTGCGTGTGGATCACCTCAGCGGCACAAGCCGGAATCGCGCCATAATTTAACATGCGACGACATTGCGTCTATCTCGCCGTCATCGCCAACTTGGCGATCGCAAACTTAACCGGCGCCGATTGGAAACCGCTATTTAACGGCAAGAACCTGGATGGCTGGGAGATCGTCGGTGACGGCGTGTGGCTGGCGATGTCCGACGGCACACTGCTGGGCGAACGCAGGCCGGCGCGAACTCAGCCGATGCCCGGCGCCGATAGCATTACCCGCGCGCAGTACAATGGCTGGCGCGATCAACAATCGTGGCTGTACACCACGCGCAACGATTACGCGGAGTTCGACCTGCACGTAGAGTTCTGGACCCGCGTCATGGGCAACAGCGGAGTATCGCTACGCGACCCCTCCCGCGCCAAGTGCGGAATCACCGCCCCGCCCGATACCAAGTGCACGCCCTCCAAGGCCGGTTACGAAATCCAGATCAACAACCAGTACCCGGACCCACATCCCACCGGCAGCATCTACGGACTGGTGGACGCCAAGATTGGGGCGCAGAAAGACAACGAATGGAACGCGCTGGATATCGAATCGCGCAACGATCTCATCCGCGTCAAGCTGAATGGCGTGGTTGTAGCCGAACATCCCGGCGACCCGCTGCGTCCTAAGATCGGCCCCATCGGCCTGCAACTGCACGATCAGTTTTGCGTGATCATGTTCCGGAATATCCGCATCCGCGAACTGCCTTAAAAAATGGCGTGCTCTCTCCTGAATAGTATATGCGGAGAAACGATGGAATGCCCAGTGAAACGTCATTGTACAATGCCCTCGGCGGAAGGGATGGTTGCCGCAGGCTTTCCGAGATGTTCTATGCGCGAGTGGCGCTCGACCCGATTCTGAGTCCTCTATTTCCAGCCCATTTTCGATGCGCGATCGAAGCGTTCGCCGCTTTCCTCACGCAATTCCTGGGCGGACCCTGCGAGTACTCGCAGCGCCACTGGTCGCCGAGCCTGTACGAATCGCACTTGCGATTTAAGATCGGCCAAAAGGAGCGCGATGCGTGGATGAAGAACATGTCGGCGGCATTGGACGATCTACAAATCGAAGAGCGGCGCCGTGCCGCGCTGTTTTCGTTCTTTCAGCGATCTTCAGCTTATCTTGTCAATGATTCGAAGATACGGCCGGCTTCGGGGAAGATCCGTGACCGGGAACTTGCCGCGCGCTGGAATGAACAAGTTTCAGTGGAAAGGGTCGTGGCCGCGATCCGCGATGAGGATGCGGATCGGGCGCTCGGGTTATTCGAGAGTAAGGCGATCCGGGATTACTGCGATCGCAACAGCGCGGCATTGGTTAGTATGCTGGCGCTCATGAGCGGGAGCACTCATCCGACTCTGATCGATTATGTTCGGAGCCGGCTGACGAGCGACCCGGCACTTGCGCAAGAACGTTATGCCCGCGGCCGAACGCTATTACATGCGGCGGCCGGCGAAGGCAATCTGCCAACCGTGGAATTACTGCTTCGCTTGGGCGCGGACCCGAATGCCGCCGATGAAGGCGGACACACGCCGCTATATAGCGTTGGCAATGAGTGCAGGGTCGCGAGGGGTGGCGACGTCGTTCGCGCATTGGCACATGCCGGGGCGGACGTAAATGCGCAAACCGGCGTGAAACAATGTAGCGCGCTGCATATGGCGGCGCGGCGCGGAAACGATTCCGTTGCGGAGGCACTGCTGGACTACGGCGCGGATATCGAAGCTCGGGACTCAATGGGCGACAGCCCACTCCGCCGCGCGGTAAATTGCCGAAAGCCTGGCGTGGCGACGCTCCTGATCGCAAGAGGAGCAGATGTGAATTCGCGGGGCAGCGAAGGCAAGACGGTGCTGGAAGCCGCGCGGAGTGACGCGATGAAGCAGACGCTCGCGCGCGGCAGAGTATAATTTCGTGGATGGCCGCGCAATGAAAAAAGAGCCTGGTCTTCGGGAGCGCAAGAAGAAGGAGACCCGCCGGCTCATCCTGAAATGCGCGAATGCGTTGTTTCATACCCAAGGCTATGCGGCCACGACGCTTGAGGACATCGCCGCCCAGGCGCGCGTCCACAAGCAGACCGTGCTGCGATATTTCGGATCCAAGGAAGAAATTGCGCTGGCCTTCCGGCAGGTTGCGATCGACCAGTTTAAGAAGGGACTCTTGGATCCGGAAAGAAAACTCTCCGTCCTGGAATACTGGCGCAATTTTGTCGAGGCGTCCGCCACGGAGGTAACTCAACGCGGCGACATTCCACCCCATGTCAAATTGGTTGAGTCAGAACCCGAATTAACGGCGGCCTCGCTCGCGATTCACATACAGTATGAAGACCTCCTGGCCCAGGAACTGAGCCGGGAGGCTGGTTTGGACCCGGTGGACGATATCGATTCGAGGCTTTTGGCTGCATTTCTGGTGGCCGGTAATTTTGCAATCGCGAGGGACCTGATGAACCGAAACGGTTTGGAAGATTACTTAAATCGGGCGTTATATGTAATTGATTTCGCAGTTCGCAGCTTTCCCAGACCTGCCGCGAAGGGAACCCGGCGACGTCTGCCCAGGGCTGGAAGGCATGCGGATTAGTTTTTGAGCAAGATTTGCTCAAACTGTTACTAAGTAACATTTTGCTTGACATAG
Organism: uncultured Bryobacteraceae bacterium; assembly: GCA_955652915.1. GTDB lineage: Bacteria > Acidobacteriota > Terriglobia > Bryobacterales > Bryobacteraceae > Palsa-89. The sequence continues at coordinate 6,117 of CATPCJ010000371.1, read as the reverse complement.
CCGGCTATCCAAGTTATATCTAGGGGAACAGAATTGCTAGTGGAGGTCCATGTATCGACTTTACTTAGCGTGCTTTCTGATCCTGGCCGCGGTGGCTAGCTGCCATGCCAAGTTCGAACAGGAACGATTGCAGGCGTCCTTACGGACGAATCCCGCGCCGTGATTCCTAATGCAAAAGTAACGATTGCCAATAAAGACGCGAGCCTGCGGCGCGACCAAGGATGTCGTAACGGTGGAAGGCGCGGTGGCGGTCGTCAACTACGACTCGAATACGGTTCAAGGCGCGATAACGCGCAAACAGATTCAGGACCTGCCGCTGAATGGGCGCAGCTTCCTAAAGGCATAAATTCTGCCGAACGGTCGGTCGATCTGCCGTCGAATCACGGATTCAGGCCGGGCTGGTTTGTTTTCTGCTTGACACGAAGCATCCATGGGGCCAGAATAGACCACAATCAGGCTCCGTCTGATAGGGAGGTATGGGTCATGTCGAAGCTGACATCCACGTTGATGTTGGTCGTTTTCCTGGTGGTGATGGGCATTCCCGCCGTCGCCCAGGCGCCCACGGGAATTATAATTGGAACCGCTACGGACGAATCCGGTGCGGTAATTCCCAATGCCACGATAACCGTCACAAATAAGGCGACCGGCTTCAGCCGATCCATCACCACGAATGCGCAGGGACTCTTCGATGTCCCGGCGCTGCCGGCCGGGGAATACGAAGTCAAGGCCGAGGTGGCTGGTTTCCGTACCTTGTTGCGCGAGGCATCCGTACAGACCGGGAACACGACCACGGTCAATCTGCCGATGCAGCTAGGAGGCACCAAGGATGTAGTGACCGTCGAAGCGGCGAACGCCCAGGTCAACTACGAGTCCCACAATATCCAGGGCGTGGTCACGCGAAACGCGATTCAGGAACTACCCCTCAATGGCCGCAGTTACATGCAACTGGCCGCGCTGGAGCCTGGCGTCACCGTCTCGGCCGGCACTACCGCACAGTTCAACACGCTCTTTACGGTGAGCGTGCTGGGTAGCGGCAATCATACCGTGTACACCGTGGACGGCGGAAATATCTCCGACAATATCGACACTTCGGGCGGCATCTCGTCGATGAACTTCTCGCAGGAAACGGTGCAGGAGTTCCAATTGTCTTCGGCCAATTTCGACCTGTCGACTCCGATTGCGGGCGGCGGCGCGATCAATATCGTGACGCGATCCGGAAGCAACGAGTTGCACGGCAGCGCGTACTTCTTCTTCCGCGACCACAATATGGCCGCTTATCCGAACTTGGTGCGGGACCCCAAGGTGCCGGATCCGTTCTTTGCCCGGCGTAATCCCGGGGTCTGGGTTGGCGGGCCGATTAAGAAGGACAGGTTATTCTTCTTCTTTAACTACGAGCACACCAATCAGGTGCAGTCGATCAGCATTAACACGACAACGCCTTCTTTCCAGCCGTTGACGGGCACATATGGCAGTCCGTACACGGCGCGCGTTTTTAGCGGCAAGATCGACTACCGCATCAGTGCGAAGAACAGCATGTTCGTACGCTACTCCCATGACGGCAACGAGGGTTTCGCGCAATCGCTGGAATTTGGAGATCCCTCCAACTGGCCGCACAACCGGAACTGGGCGGACCAGAGCATCATGGGGATAACCACGGTGTTCACGCCGGCGCTGGTAAACGATCTGCGCTTCCAGTACAACTATTGGAACAATCACAATGACCCCGCAAAGCCGGGAGACTGCGCGCTTCCGTGCCAGGCGGGTGTTCTGCCGAACATCTTCACTTTCGTGGGTTCCAACTATCCGGCCATTGGTCCAAACTTCAACTCGCCGCAAGCGCGAAACACGCGCCGGTTCGAGCTGGTGGAGACGTTGAGCTGGCAGAAAGGCAGCCATCGGATGAAGTTTGGTGGCGATCTGAATCCCACCAAGTCGGCCGGTTTGTGGGGTTTCTGCACACCGATGTGCCTGGGGGCGTTTTCCGCGGAGTATGTGCGCGCGGCCGTCGGACCGGCGGCAGCGGTGCTGTTCCCGAACCTGCCCAAGACGCTTACGAAAGCGTCCGACGTGCTGAATCTGCCGCTGTTAGGTTATCCGAGCAGCATCTTCAGCGGCGTCGGCGTTGGCAGCGTCCCGCTTCCGGGCGCGTATAACTACGACGACAACAAACATTACGATCAGTTCCGCGCATTCTTCCAGGACACGTGGAGGATCCGGTCGAATTTCACCGTCAACTACGGCGTAGCCTGGAACGCCCAAACCGGGTTCTACAACCACTCCATTCCCAAACCGGCTTATTTGGCCCCGATCGTCGGAAGCGGCGATGGGCTCCTGCCGACCAAGAACAACCTGCACGAATTCCAGCCCGCTGTCGGCTTTGCATGGAGCCCTGGCAAGAGCCAGAAGACGGTGATTCGGGGCGGCGCGGGAATCTACTGGGACGGAACGCCAGGGTACTACAAGCTGCGGGAAGCGGCGTCCATCTCGCCTCCTGGCGCGGCTCGCAATACGCTCGCCGCCAGCGCCTTTACCAATATCTATCCGGGTATCCTGGATCTGAGCCTGGGCGGCGCGCCGATCGCGGTTGGCGCCAGCCTGCCGCTGCTGCATCTGACCACCATGACCATCGGCCAGTTCGTCAACCTGGTGAACCAGGAACTGCCGGCGATCCAGGCCCAGCTCTCGCCGCTGAACCCGCAGCGCAGCGGAACGATCGCGGTGAGCGGCATCGATATCGCCAAGCAGGGCGTGGAATTGTACCCACGTGATTTCCCGCTGCCGCGCAGCTATCAGATGAGCATCGGTATCCAGCGGGAAATCCCCTGGAACATGGTGGTGCAGGCCGACTACGTCCGCCGCCTGGGCATCAACGTGAGCCTTGGCGAGCGCGACTTAAACCTGTACAACCGGCTCGTCGGCGGCGTGCGGACGCCCGTAATCCGGGCGTGCGCTCCGGCGGAGAATTTCGTGCCGGGAATCGAATGTTCCACCGGCAACATCACCTTCTGGACCGATCAGGGGCGTTCGGTCTATGACGCCCTGCTGGTGAAAGTGCAGAAGCGGTTCACCACGCGGTTCTTCTTCACCGCTTCGTATGCCTTCCAGAATTATAAAAGCGTGACGGTGTACGACGAAGCGAATTGGTTGGGAGGCTACGGCGAGCAGTTGGCGCATCAGAACCTCAACGTCTCCGGCCAGGTTCGCCTGCCGTGGGGATTTGAGTTGAGTCTCAATTCGTCGTATATCACCCGAACGCCGCAGACCGCTCTGGTCAACGGTCTTGTCTTGCCCGGCACGATCCCCACCGGCAGCAGCGAGCCGCTTCCCGGAATCGGCGTCGGCACGCTCAATGCAGGAACCGGAAAGTCGGGGCTGGAGTCCGCCATCGCAGCCTACAACACCTCGGCGCCGGCCAGCGCCCAAGTGGCGGTGCCCACCCACTATCAATTCGGCGATCCGACCATTTCGCAGGACTTCCGCCTCACCAAGAAGTTCACCTTCAAGGAGCGCTACACGTTCTCCATATTCGGAGAGATGTTCAACACCTTCAATATCGCCAACCTGACCGGTTACTCGTATACGTTGGATGCGAAAGGTTCCGCCTCCACCTTCTTCGGCCAGCCCACGCAACGGGCGGGCCAGAGCCTGGGCCAGGGCGGGCCTCGGGCCGTGCAAATCGGCGGGCGCTTCACGTTCTAAGCAGGCGTGATGGGGCAGCCGGATTTTCCGCGCCGGCTGCGACATGGCCGTCGTCTGCATGGCGCTTGTAGTCGTGGGTTTAAGAGCGTCGCTGCTTCTGAGCGGCAAATCCAGTATTCCGCGCATGACGGCCGTTCCCCAACTCGCACGAAATCATGCCGCAGAGGGCTCGCGACATCGCGGCGTGCTTGGGCTACATCGACCCTCCGGCAGACGAGGATTACAGTTTCGAGTACGACACGGACTACCAGAATTGGCATCGTGCATCGCGATCTGAAACCGCCAACGTCAAGATTAAACCCGACGGCATGGTGCAGGTACTGGACTTGTCGGAGAAGTCCAGATCTTGCGTGATCAAAAAGCGGTTGACCGACTGATCTGCCTGCCAGACTTCGTCGGCGGCTTGTTCCACCAAGTGCTCCGTGCGCACCGTATCAACGTTATGCCCACGCGCATTGAGTTCGGCGACCAGCGGCTCAGGAAGATTCTCGTCGAGCTTGATCCTCACCGCTTGACAGGCAACTCGGCTAACGGAAGATCGTCTTGAGCCGACGTTGTTGCAAACGCGATGGCGGCCCGCACGTCTTCTTCCGATAGTGTTGGAAAGTCGGCGAGAATCTCGGCCGTCGTCGCGCCTTCCGCCAGACTGGCAAGCAACGTCCTCAGGGTCACTCGTGTGCCCTTGAGCACTGGCTCGCCCCCGACGACGCGTGGATCCCGAACGATCCGGTCTCGATAGTTCACGGGCTTTCGGCCGATGCCACAAAGGTTGTCCGGCGAAGTCTAAACCGTATTCCGGGAGCGACAAGTCGGTCCCCTCTGACGCGGCAGGCGCTAGAATGGGATTGATGACGCGTAAGGTGAGTGTCGTAATCGAACAGGACGAGCACGGGTGTTACGCCTGGTGCCCAGAACTAAAGGGATGCCAATCGCAAGGAAAGACGATCGAGGAGAGCATTGCCAATATCCGTGAGGCCATTGAACTCTTCCTGGAAACCCTGACCGATGACGAGCGCTCGCAGGCACTAAGCCAGGAGATTCTTACTACCGCCATCGAAATCCATGCCTAAAGTCCCGCGCCTGACCGCTGCGGAGGCCGAGAGGATGCTGCTGAAAGCGGGTTTCGTTTGGCTACGCTCAAAGGGTAGTCATCGGATCTACGCAAAGGGCGGTCGAAGGGTCGTGGTTCCGTTCCATAGCGGTGCGGTGCTGCATCCGAAAGTCATAAAACAAATCCTCGAAGCCATCGAGGAAGCCTGATTTAGCGATGCCCCGCGAAACGTGTCCCCACTACGTTAGACTACGAACGTGTCGGACTACACCAGGAAAACCGGACTGCTTGTTCTCGCTTTAATCCTGGTTGCCCTGGCAATCTGGACGGCCCTGCCCCTCGGCGCTTCGAAGACTAACGACCTCGGCTATTTTTCGGCATGCCCGTTTGCTCCCTGGAGCACGCTCGCTTTGTTGCTGGTGGCGGGAGTCCTTTGGGCGATCCGCCAGTATTTAGTGACGCGCGCGAATTCTTAATAGGGCGCTGCTATACCTGACGCACGCACCGGCTCGCTCAGGGCTCCAAGTCTGACCAGCTTCGAGGTCCCTGACGTAACATTCAAGATTCGCCGAGATCTTCTCAAAAACTGCTGGGAGCACAAACGCGACTTCACGGAGCTTCGTGGTTTGGTCCATCACTACACCGTGATAATGACGGGGGTAGCGTGCAATGTCACGGCGATCCTCGAGTGTCAACGAGTCAAACGGGTCACGCTCCGAATAATCGTGAAATGCCGAAAGGTGGATGAAGCTGCAGCCGAAGGCGTACACGTTCTGTGTCCAACCGTGGAGCCGACTGGACAAGTCAACCATGTCCCTGTCTGTAACCTTACGCTTGCCGTCCTTGGTGCGCCACGAATTTCCGATTACGGCGTCGTGGAGCAACCGCACTCGATACTTCCTGTCGGTCACTGACAGGAGGAAAACGCAGCGGACCATGGAGTCTAATTCCTGCCGCAAAACGCCCATGATGTTGCCTATCAGGGCGTTACGGTGCAGAAGGAGTAACGCCTCCTTGTTTTCCTGCGATTCGCTTCCTTACTTGCCTGCAAAAAACCGTCAGTTCAGAAGCCGCCATGGGCGTTGAGTATCTACGGTCTGGATGCTTGTGTCAAGTAATATCAACGCCTTAATAGGGATAGTACGGATCGGCGTAGCAACCGGGGTAATAGCGCCAGTTTCCCCATCGATCGTAATATCCGGCCGGGTTGCAATAGCCGGGGGCGTAGCCGTACGCGTACGGCGCGTTGTAGTAGCCGAAGGAATATCCACGGCCGCCGTAGTAGCGGAAGCGGTCGTCACGGTCGCGAAAACCGCGGTCCCGATCGAAGCCTCTGCCGCCGCGATCCCCATCAAAGCTCCTGCCGC
>CATPCJ010000370.1 GCA_955652915.1 uncultured Bryobacteraceae bacterium | reverse complement strand
GGCGCATGACTTCCCGGTAGTTCCGGGCTGTCAGCAATAGCGGCACTAGCAGTGATCCGGAGAAAACGCAACGGTGCCGTTGCGTTTGGTTACAACCTCAGTCGACAGACGCCGTTCGTCTCGTCGCAACGCTCGAACAAGCGGCTGATCTGTGCACACGTTGCTCTATTGTGCCCACCCACGCGCGGCCGCCAAGTCTTGCTGATAATGTGAGCCCTCTCAACCAAACGTCGCCCCGACCGCTGCACCGTCGCTTAGGTACGCGTCACACCCTGCAACGGCGAGCTCTGCGGGTACAGGCTCGAAAGACCGTCATCGCAATCGCAGCCATTCGACCTGGCCGTAGAATTGCAGTGTGGGAACAGTATTGGCCCGAAGTCCCCGACCAGCGTCAGATCTCCCTGTTGCCGTTAGCTGCTCGGGAAGAGGCCAATTAGGAGCCCACGACGCAGGAACGAGACCGTTGCTTGATAAATCCGCTACGGAACACCCAATCCCACAACGAAGTGGTGACACCGTACTGCCGATCCCTAGCGCGATGATGCATGGCGTGCAGTTGCTTGCGATGCTTCAGCCAACGCGTTCTCGGGCACCAGTGGTGTGTGGCATGGTGAATCCATCCATATGCGAGATAGCCGGTGCCAATGCCAAGCATCAATCCAGTCCCTCTCCAGAAATCCGTCATCGCAACCGCGGGGGCGAGTACTAACGCTGCGAAAAGCGTTGCACTGACAAGAGTCGGAATTCCGATCAGAGCGTGCGGATGGTCATGGTGCTGGGCGTGCATGCTTCGAAAAGGTTCGATGCCGTGCAGAACGAATCGGTGGAGGGCGTATTCGAGGAAGCTCCAGATGATCAGTCCGCCGCCCATGAACAGCGCGATAGCAAGATATTCACGGCGCGGCCCGAACCGTACAAGCGTCCCCGAAGCGACAACAATCCAGAGGACGTAGAACAGAGAATCGACAACGTACCCTGCCGTGCTGAATTGCAGCAAAACAAATTTCATTGGCCATATCTGACGGCCGTCTCGGCTCGATTCCAATTGACTCAACCAGCCTCGGCTTGTGCGCGGTTTAAGAAAGAACGGCACCTTCGGGCGCCGCGCTAGTGAAAATACAAATGCGTTACTTGTCGCGCTCCCAGCGTCCCTCGCTGAAATGGTAGCGTCCATCCTGTGCGCGCCACTCGGGCGCAATATAGTGTTCCCCGCGCCGCTCGGCCTGGTACTCGCCCTTGACCCAAGTGTGTTCGCGACGCTCCGTGTCAAATCTGTAGTACCCCGGAGTGATGACGTAACCTTCGCGAGCTGGCATCCGCTCATATACCGGAGGCGCCGGCGGCGCAACATCGACGTCAACCATAACGGTTGCAGCACGAACGGCAATCGGGGCAACGAACGCGCTCGCAAGTGCGATTGCCAAAAACGTTTTCCGAACGTTCATAACGACTCCTTGACGTGAATAGGACTGCCACGCTGGGCTAATCTTTAATTCTGATCTATGCGGTGGCGCACATAGCAAGGCACAACGTTGAACGCCCACCCGATGGCCGTGTCTGCCGCCAACCAAATTGCGAGGAAGCGGCCTTCCAGCTATGCCATCCCGATCTGAAGGCGCATCTCGAGCACCGCTCGGGCACGATGCTTAGAGTTGCCCCGGTTCGGGGCACGGCTTGGCGCTTGGGCTTCAGGCGATTTCCGGGGTTAGCGTTTGAGACACCGATTCGAACACTATCCCCGTGTGTACGCCAACACACCGACGGGTGTGCGGCTTGGGTCTATGTTCGATCCTCGTCCCCACAGGCTGCCCGCAGATGAAGAAAATCCATCAGGCAATTTGCAATGTGCGACCGAGGACGATGGCCGCACCTATTCACACTCAAGGAGCAGTATTCATGAATATCACACAATTGACATACTCGGTTGCATTTGCTGTTCTGCTGGGCGCGGCCGGAACGACGTGCGCGTTCGCGGAGAGCACCAACTCCCAGACGTTCGATGGCTGGGCAAATGATACGGCCCCGCATTACAACGGCCGCATCCCCCGCGACGTCTATATGGACGAGATGGGGCGGCGTTGGGAATCGGACGCCAATCGCCGCGGAACGCGCGAGGTCTACATGACCGACCTCCGCGGCCGCTGGGAGAGAGTTGACCGAGACAATCGGGGCCTTACGCCCGTGGAAATCAGCCGGATGACCGGCAAGGTCGACTCGAGCACGTCAGGCCTGCCGATGACAGGCGCGGGCGTTCAACCCGGGAACATGGGTCCGTCGAATTCCAAGGGCCAGTAGCATTCCCTGCGGGAGTCAACAACAGAGGGCGGTGGAAACTCTTTCCTTTGCGCCGTTGGTCGACGCCCTACGCCACCGTCGTCATGGGCGGCCGCGCAATGTGCTCGGCAAATGCTCGATCCCGCCAACGCGGTCGGAAGGGGAAATCGAGCGATCTTGGTCAGAGCGTGGCGCAGGCGCGCTGATCGTTGGTCAAGTTCCAACGTAGTCACCGCAAACCGCCCGACCGTCGGCCGCCAGCCGCCCGATGGGCGGGCCAGCCGCCTTTGGTAATTGAAAACCGACTTGACGACTGCCATTCGACCGCGGCGCAACATGCCGCCGCACCACGATGTGTGGCTTCCGCGCAACCAACGATGTGAAATGGAAAGGCTATATATGCACGCAATCACTACCCCCCATCCGCGAATCGCTTCGCAAGACCAGTGGCTTGCCGAGCGGCACAAACTTCTGGTTGACGAAAAGGAACTCACCAAGCACCGCGACCGCGTAAACGCCGAGCGACGCCGGCTTCCCATGGTGAAGATCGAAAGAGACTATGTCTTCGACACCCCAACCGGCAAACAGAGTCTCAAAGACCTGTTCGAAGGTCGTCAGCAACTCATCGTCTATCACTTCATGTTCGATCCTGCATGGGACAAGGGTTGCTCAGGTTGCACTTCCTATGCAAGCGCCTTAGGCGATCTGTCGAATCTGTATGATCACGATACGACGTTCGCTATGATTTCTCGCGCCCCGCTGGCAAGGCTCGAAGCCTACAAAGCGCAGATGGGGTGGAGTGTTCCATGGTATTCGTCGCTCGGCAGCGACTTCAATTACGACTTTCATGTCACGCTCGACGAGAACGTTGCGCCTATCGAATACAACTACCGAAATCTTGCCGAGATGCAGGCAAGGAAGGGTCCTAATGGCATGAAGGGTGAGGAACACGGCCTCAGCGTCTTCTTCCGACTTGACGACAAGGTTTTCCACACCTACTCGGCATATGCGCGCGGCACTGAATCGCTCACGGACGCTCGCACCCTCCTCGATCAGACGCCGTACGGGCGGCAGCAAAGTTTTGAGGACTCGCCCCTTGGTTGGCCTCAGAAACCAACCTATGGATAGGACGAGACATTTAGGACTAACGGCTTCGGGAGAGGAGATGCAACCACACAAAATCGTTTCCGAGCAGGAGTGGCTCACCGCGCGCATCGCGCTCCTGGAGAAGGAGAAGGAGTTCACGAAAGATCGTGATCGCCTAAGCGCGGAGCGACGCGAGTTGCCGTGGGTGAAGGTCGAAAAGAACTACGTCTTCGACGGACCAAACGGGAAAGAGGGGCTAGCGGATCTGTTCGCCGGGCGCAGTCAGCTCATCGTATATCACTTCATGTTTGCGCCGGGCGTTCCGGGTTGGCCGTCCGCGGGCTGCCCCATGTGTTCGTTCCCGTCCGATCACATCGACGGCACGCTGCCGCATCTGGAGCATCACGACGTATCGCTGGTGGTGGTGTCGCGCGCACCGCGAGCGTCGTTCGAACCGTATCGCAAGCGCATGGACTGGCACTTCAAATGGGTGTCGTCCAACGAAAACGATTTCAATCGCGATTATCACGTCTCCTTCACCAAGGAGGACATCGCGGACGGCAACACGATGTACAACTACGAAACTGGCGGAAAAACACACGATGGTGAAGCGCCCGGCATCAGCGTCTTCTACAAAGACGAACGCGGTGACATCTTCCACACCTATTCGTCTTATGCGCGCGGTGGCGACCTGCTAATCGGCACCTACAACTATCTCGACCTCATGCCGAAGGGCCGCAACGAGAAAGACGAACTCAAGGGCTGGGTGCGTCGCCACGACGAATACGAGTGATAGTCGCCGCGGCCCGCTCCGAGATGATGGGCAGGTGGCGATCACGCAGGTGATATGGCCGAGTGTATCGGTCTGACATTGGCGACATCGATATCGCTTCGACCCATGCCATCGTTATCTGGCACGTACCTCGTCGGTCCAGACCCTGAAGCTCGTCAGGGTGTTGGGGCCGAAGGTGCTGCTGATCGCGACGTCGGAGGCGTCGCGGCCACGCGCGATCAACACCCTGCCGATGCGCGGAACGTTGTTGCGTGCGTCGAACGTGTGCCAATGGCCGCCGAGGAAGGCCTCGAACCACGCGGCGAAGTCCATCGTGCCGTGCGGCGGCGGCACGCCGATGTCGCCAAGGTAACCGGTGCAGTAGCGCGCGGGGATGTTCATGCAACGACAGAAAGCAACGGCGAGGTGCGCGTAATCGCGACAGACGCCGGTGCGGTCGTGAAAAGCCTCGAGCGCCGTCCGCGTCATCCGCGCGTGCTCGTAGCCGAAAACGATATGGCGATGGACATAGTCGCAGATCGCCTGGACACGGCCCCATCCGGTCGGCGCGTGCCCGAAGAGATTCCACGCCGTTTCGGACAGTCGATCGGTCTCGCAATATCGGCTTCCGAGCAGGAACAGCAGCGTTTCCTCGGGCAGGTCCGGTACCGGAAGCTGCTGTGCCTGCGGAACGATCACATCGGGAGCTCCGGGATCGTTGACAATCGCGTCGGCGGAAACGCGCGTGCGACCCTTCGGCGCGACGATGCGGGTGCACCAGTTGCCAAAGCTGTCGCGATAGGCCGCCATCGGGACCTGCGGGTCGACCATCAAATCGTCACGGCCGACGAGATCGGAAACGCGCGTGAAGTGGACGTTCAGGTTGAATATCATGGGAGTGGGTTGCGGACAGTCGTAGACCATTTCGAAGCCGACGCG
>CATPCJ010000369.1 GCA_955652915.1 uncultured Bryobacteraceae bacterium | reverse complement strand
CATGCGTGACGTGAACCACGAAGTCGCCTGGCTTGAGATCGGCAAGGTCCGCGGTGAACGCCGCCAACTGCGACTTGGTAGGCCCCGGCTGCGCGATCAGATCGGAAGTATCGAATAGATCTTCCGACCCAATGAGGGCGATGCGGGCTTCTGGAAAAACAACGCCACGCCGGACGTGGCCCTTCACCAGATATGTGCTGGCCACGGAACCAGCGACGTACGACCGCTCCGCAAGGTAGGGGCGCGTAGCATCCGCCGGATCGAGACCAAGCTGAAATGGAACCGAGTATTCCTGAAAAATATCCGCAAGGCGTTCGAGCTCTCCCAGCGACCGCGCAAAAAAGATCACCCGGTAGCCTTGCTCCACCAGATTCCGGGCTTCGGCTACCGCCGCCTGAATGTTGCCGTGAAAAGCAAGCGACGGCCTCGATGCGATCGCCATCTGGGTCGCTTCCGGGTTCTCGCTGGTAACTAATTCCAACTCCCGAAGCGCCAACCCGCCATGACGTTTGAGAGAATCTTCTAGCTCCCGCCAGTCAAGAAAATTCAACTCCGGCGGGCAGGGAAATGGCCTGTCGGTATCATCCAGACGTTTCCAAAGCCGCGCCGCCGCCGTAACAATTTGATCCGGCTCATCCAGGACCACCACAGGATTCTGCGCCAGCGAAAATAACGAATGCTTGCGTGGACGAACCAACGGAGTCAGGAACTCCCAACCGGGAAACGGATCGCCGGGAGTCGCCACGTCGACTTCCTCGGCGATTTGAGCGAACAATTCACGGGACCGTGGATACTCCACCAGCGGCAGCAGCGTGGTCTCCGCGATCTTCATCACCGAGCGCTGCGTTTCAACATCGAACCGGCGGATGGATTCGATCAGATCGCCAAACAGTTCGATGCGAATCGGTTTCGAAGCTTCAGCGGGGAAAATATCCAAGATTCCGCCGCGCAGAGAATATTCGCCCACCATCTCCACTGGATCGCGCTTCTCATAGCCGATGTTGACCAAGTGCGCCAGCAGATCGTCGAGCGGAATTTCTTCGCCGGTGCGCAGGGTTAGAGCGAGCTGCCGGTAGAATTCAGCCGGCTCGGTGCGAAGCAACGCGGAAGCCACCGGCGTGATGGTGATGGTCGTCTTGTGTGAGGCAAGGCGCCAAAGTCCGACGGCTCGCTGTTCGCTGATCTCGCTGTGTGGTGACAATCGCTGCGACGGCAGCACATCCAGAGCGGGAATGGTTTGCGGGCGCGGAATATCGGAGGTGACAAGAAGATCGAAAAATGTTTCGACCAGCTCCCCCAAGGTCTCCGCTTCCTTGTTGCCATCGACAATCACCACCAGATTTCTTTCAGTACCCTGCCACAGCAGCACCAGAAAAAGGGCCTTGGCGGTGGTGGTCAACCCGGAAAGCGAAAGATGCGCGGACGGATCTCGAATAAGCCGGCGTGCGACATCCTGAAAGCCGGCATCGCGGCTAAGCGTTTGAAGTAGATCGCGAATGGCGGGATGAGTCACTGCATAGACACGCAGTGTGCCTGCGTTTCAATTTCTATCTTACGTCATGCCGCCGGATTCACCGTTATTGATAAGCCGAATCGTGATCGGCCTGAATGGAAAGAAAGCGTAGAAACTGGCCGTCCCGATAGGCTACCGCACGTGCTTTCCGCGAAATGCGGAGGCTACAGACCCGCACTCCTTCCGGGCCCTTGCGCGATAGGATTGCCTCCCAACGCAAGCCTTTGTCGCGATATAGTTGCTCCCACTCCAGTTGTCCAAGTTTTCGGAGGGTGGCCAGCACTGCCAGGGCTTCTGTCCGCTCTAGGGAAAACCAGTTTCCCTGAAAGAACGGATTATTCAGATCCAGCAGGATTCGAGCCATGGAGGAACGGCACGTCCGGACTAACGCCGCCGTCGGAGCTTACGTTCGAGCGTGTCGAGGTTCGACTTCTTTGGCGGGTGCCGTTCCGCCCATTTGATCGCTTGGGAAAGTGTATGGCTGGCGGTGGGCGTGTGCAGCCATAGCTCGTTCTCGGGGATTACGCGCACGGCCTTGACCAGCCATACCCCTTGCTCAACTTCCTCTACTGCCACGGTGCGGCCCGCATATTCCTTTCCGAGCGATATCTGACCGCTGGAGCCAATCGTCTTGACGTCGATGGACATTTGGTGCCTTTCAATTGCATGATAGCATGCTGGCACCAAATTTCAGATACCGCGCGCCAGCACTTCTTCCAGAATTCCAGTGGTCGAGTACCCGGGCTCCAGCGGCAGGGCCAGCACCTTTCCGCCCGCCGCCTCCACTTCCTCCCGGCCCGCGATAAAGTGAGCCCAATCCGCGCCCTTGATCAAAATATCCGGAAGTACAGCGGCGATCAATTCACGCGGTGTGTCTTCGCCAAAGAAAGTGACCGCGTCCACGGCCGCCAACGCGCAACCAAGCTCCGCCCGCTCATTTTCGGAAATCAAAGGGCGCGTTGGACCTTTCAGCCGCTGCACGCTCGCATCGGTATTCAAAGCCAGAATTAGAATGTCGCCGAGCGAGCGGGCGCTCTCGAGCAACCGTATGTGGCCCGGGTGCAGAATATCGTAGCAGCCGTTAGTGAAGACCACGACTTTGCCGGCGCGCTTCCACTCAGCTCGCTCGGCGATCAGTTGTTCTCGCGAATAAAATAACCCCAATCGGCTATTCTACCTTGACCGCCTGTTCCGCCCAACGCTGGAACACTTCGAGAATCGCGATCAGTTTGCGCGAGTCGCCATCGCCGCGAAACTGGTCTTGCTCCACCTCGCAAACCAACCAGCCCTGCGCCGAGTTCTCCTGGTGGACCGGCGTCATCGACACGCCTTGCAGCGTCGTTTCCACCAAATCGATCGTCACGCGCCACCCGGGATTGTCCAGCGTCTCAATAGTGACGCCACGCGCCTGTTCCCATTCGCCGTTGATCTGCGCCCGATACCAGGACTGCAGGAATTCGATAGCATCCATATCTTTAGATTATGGCAATGGCGTAAAATCGAATCGTGAGCAAAGAGCAAATGCAGGCGGCGATCAAGGAATTACAAGACACCGTCATCGTGATGGCGCACATCGAAAAGCGTCAATCCGAAGTGCTCAAGGACCTCGCGGAATTTCGAATTCGGACCGAACAAAACTTAGCCGGGATAACTGATAAGCTCAACGGACTCATCGGCTATATGGAAGGACAGCGGCCGCACTAGGACCTTATACCCTATGCCCGATTCGTCTCCACTTCTGATAACACATATTATGTAAACTTCGATCCTTTCGCAATCCGTCACTCAAATCCCCCGCGCTACAATGTCCCTTGCCCCTCGACGCCGCGCCCCCCTTCCACTGGCCCCGCATTTACCTCGCAGTGGCGCTTACCACGCTGGCCACGTTACTGCTTGAGCTTTCCCTCACGCGGATCTTCTCCGTCGTCTTCTACTACCACTTCGCTTTCCTCGCGATTTCGATCGCTCTCTTCGGCCTGGGCGTAGGCGGCGTTCTCTCCTATCTCGTGGCCGGCTGGAGATCCAACCTGTTTACCAAGCTCGGCTGGCTAAGCGCCCTCAACGGACTGCTGGTGGTCCTGGCCCTCGCGCTTATGCCGCTGCCCAAGGCCGACCTTAGCTATTGGCAACTGGCGCGCGTCTACTTCACTTCGGCGCTGCCTTTTGTCGTGGCCGGCATCATAGTGTCGCTGGTTATTTCAGACACCATGGAACGCGTCCATCGCGTATACTTCTTCGATCTTCTGGGCGCCGCCACCGGCTGCCTGCTCCTGGTTCCCTTCCTGAATTTTCTCGGAGGTCCCAGCACTGTGCTCGCGGCAGCGGCGCTGTTCGCGGTTGCCGCGGTCGTCTGGCACGGCGCGGCGCGATCGATCACCGGACAACTGATCGGCGCGGCCTTAGCGCTTGGGTTGGTGGCCTGCCTGCTTCTCAACACCTCCCGGAATTTCATTGGCGTGAAGTACGGCCGGAACGAAACCTTCGTACAGTGGAACAGCTTTTCGCGGATCGCCCTGGAAGCGGCGCATGATACCGAACCCCCGTCTATTGTTATTGATGGAGACGCAGCCACGTCGATCTGGCCGATAGATATCGATGGCCTCCCCGATCGCGACCGCTGGTTTGTGCTGAACACCGCCACCGCTCTACCCTACGTGCTGCGGCCACGCCCCAAGACGCTCATCATCGGTCCGGGCGGAGGTCCGGATGTCCTGCACGCAGTGGCTTCCCGCAGCCAGGATATCACTGGCGTCGAAATCAACCCCATCATCGCCACCACCATCATGCGCGAGAAATTTCCGCAGTTGAGCCGCGGACTTTACTTGCGGCCTGAAGTACATATCGTGGTGGAAGAAGGCCGCAGTTTCGTGCGCCGCAGCGCGCAGAAGTACGACGTCATGCAAGCGACTGTCGTGGATACCTGGGCTGCCACCGCCGCGGGAGCGTTCGCTCTATCCGAGAACAATCTCTACACGTCCGAGGCTTTTCGCGATTATCTGGAGCATCTCACCGATCATGGGATACTGGCAATCACGCGCTGGGGTTTTGAGCCTCCTCGCGAATCCTTGCGCCTGATTTCCCTGGCCATCGACGCCCTGCACGCCATGGGTCAGCCGCAGCCATGGGAGCACGTCATCGTTATGCGCGATGGCGACGCGGTGAAAGCCGCCGCTTTGGACACCGTACTCGTCTCGCGCAGCCCATTTAGCCGCGAAGATCTGCTGAAGGCGGACGAATCCATCAAAGCCATGGGTACCACCGTCCTCTATGTTCCCAACAGAGACATCCCGAATCCGTTCACGCAGCTCCTGCGCAGCCCCAGGCCGCGCGACTACGAACGCGCTTATCAGTTTGACATCTCACCGTCCACCGACAACCGCCCGTTTTTCTTTTACACCGTTCAGCCGCGAGATTTTTGGAATTTCTTGACCAAGGTCTCAAACACCACCATGGACTACAAAGTCAATCGCGCCGTGCCGCTTCTGCTCGGACTGGCGGGAATCAGCATCGTGGCGACGCTCATTATTTTGGCTCTGCCGCCATTATTGCTGGGGACGCGCTTGCCGTGGCGTAAGGGCGTCCTCGGATTTCTACTGTATTTTCTCTTCATCGGCGCCGGCTACATTCTGATCGAAGTTGCGCTGATCCAGAAGTTCGTGCTGTTCCTTGGCCATCCGACCTATGCGCTGACGGTGGTGATTTTCTCCCTGCTGGTGACGAGCGGCCTGGGGAGCTATTTCAGCAGCCGCATTTTGGCCAATAAGACGCAACGTTGGATGCAAGCTCTGGCTCTGGTGGCGCTGCTGGCCGCGGCTCTGGCTGTGGCGCTGTCGTATATATTGACACCCGCGGTCGGGCTTCCGCTCTCGATAAAAATAGCCATCGCAGTCCTGCTGATCGCGCCCGCCGGATTCTTAATGGGGATGCCCTTCCCCACGGGACTCAAGCGGCTGGAGGAGTGGCACAAGCCATCATTGCGCTGGGCCTGGTCCTTGAACGCGGCCTCAAGCGTACTCGGATCGGTCGGCGCGCTGGTGAGCGCCATCTATCTCGGCTTATTACAAACTCTCTTGATCGGCGGCGTGCTCTACCTGGCCGCGCTCTTAGTTGTAGTCCGAGTGCACCGCGACCGTAGGGGAGCGCTCCCAATCGCTGGCGCTGTTGTTACTTAGCTCTGTCAATGGTCACCGGCTTCCCCATCCTGACCCTTCACGCTGAACGCATAACACCTTATTGTTCTCGATCCTGAGCCCCAATAAACCACTCCGTCCGCAATGGACGGCCCATCGATTATCGAGCCACCCCTCCATCAAACGAGGGCGCATGGAGAACACCATTGGCTACGCTGACCGAAACCATGGACATCCAACGCGCTCCACGCTCCCCAGGCGATCGTCGCGCCTCCCACCAGCTTGTAAGGCTCGTTGCCGGCATTGGTGATGGCAACATAGATTCGTTTGCCGTCAGTGGCTGTACCCCACTCAATGCCGCCCGTTGTCGGGATTCAAGCCCCGATAAATGCCGCTCTTTTGACCGAATCCCACTCAGATCGGAGAACAGATTTGGACCGGATCCGCCGAGATCGTAATCGGGGCTGCTGGGCACCGGGCAAGATACTGGATTTGGGTTGCGGATGCAAGCGCACTGTCAAAGTGATCGTAAAGACAACAGAACCACGACCGTGAGGGAGCGTGCGTTTCAGCAGCCTGCTAGGACCCGGTACTCGGACAAGTCGTCAAGTCGAAAAAAGAAGGCCCGGGGAGCTGGGAGCAGCCCCTCGAGCCTGAGGGAAGAAATCGTTTTTGTGGAAGGCTGCGGTTACCGATGACCGCCGCGGCCACCGCCACCGCCGTTGCCACCACCGCCGCTGTTGCCTCGCCCACCACCGCCGCCGGAACTTGGAGCGCTACGCTGTCCTCCGCCTCCACCGCCATTGTTCCGCGGAGCCTCATACCTCGGACTCGGGCTGGAGTTTCGCTGTGGAGCCTGATAGCTCGGGCTGTAATTCCGCTGGGGCGCCTGGTAACTGGGGTTGTTGTTCCGCTGCGGAGCCTCATAGTTCGGACTGTAGTTTCGCTGTGGCGCCTGGGAACCGGGGTTGCTGTTTCGCGGAGCCTCATAGCTCGGGCTGTAATTCCGCTGTGGCGCTTGATAACTTGGATTAGAATTCCGCGGCGATTCATATCTCGGCGACTGCTGATAGCCCTGTGCCCGATCGCCTACGATCGGCGGGCTGATGCGAACCGCTCCACCAGATCCACCGGATCCGCCCTGGTCTGGCGCGAAATTCCGCTGACCGGCGCCTTGCGGCCGAGTGTTATCGAAACGTTGCCAGCCCCCGCCATTCGACCGCCCGCCATTGTCCATCGGCCGGCCGCCCTGGTTCTGAGGCGTGCTTGCGCCGTGAATCGGTTCACCGAAGCGATTCCATCCGTGGCCCTGTGATCCAGACGGGTTCGCGGCGGACGGGTTGGTGTTAGATCCGCCCGAACGTGGTGATTCGTTCACGATGCCACGCGACTGATTTCCACCGAAGCCCTGATTCCCTGCTCCGCGCGACATCTGCTGCATCCCGCGTTGCTGTTGTTCGAAAGGAACGCGATTCACTTGCGGAGCCTGTGCGTGCGACGCGAAACTCTGTGCGCGGCTCTGCGGGAAGTTTCCATTCACCGCGCGGTCCGACATCCGCAGACTGGACCGTTCAGGCGACACTGGAAGAGCCCCGCGCACTAACCCCGCCGATTGAAGGTGTCCGCTGTTCAACGTGTCGAAACGGCCCCCCCGACGACCAAAGTCACCGGCATTGACGCCCGAGACGCCGCCCGCCACGCGTGCATTGCGATACACGTTCACGATATTCGTGTTGTTAATAATATTTACCCGGCCCGCGAATCCGCCATTGCGGAAGCCGCCGTAGAATCCACGGCCCCACCACGGATGGAACCTTTCAAACGGAGCCAGCGGCACCCAACCCAATCCGCCGAAGCCAAATCCGAAACCCACGCGTCCGCCATATCCGAAGAAGCCGACGAAAGCCGGAGCCCAGTAATGACGGGCATAAATCGGTCCCGGATACCAGCACCAGCCGCCGCCCGCGCCCACGAACCAGCGGCCGTAGTGATACGGGGCCCAGCCCCAAGGATCGGCGCTGATCCAAGTCCAGCCATAGTAGTCTTCCCAAGCCCAGCGCCCATCGCGATACGGAGCCCAACCGGCCTCAACCCTCGGCGCCCAAACAGACCCGTAACTTGGGTCATTCACCCAGTCGCCGTGTTGATCCAAATCCTCAGCGCCATAAACATCGCGGCTCACGTGCTCGTAGCTCCGCGACCGTTCCAGATAACGATCCCGATCCTCGTTCCAGCGATCCCAACTATCCAACGGGATTGCCTCCGAGACTTGAAATTCCGGATCGGTCGACGCCCCCCGCGCGTACATCGTGCGGCCTGGCCCAAGACGCTCTGTGCCGCGCGGGCTATAAATTTCCGCTTCGCCCAATCGCACGGTAACTTCGGATGTGCCATCCTCCCGCACGCTCACGCGGTAAACGCCCAACTTCACGGGATGAACGGAAATACTGGGCGTATCCAGCTCAGCCTGCGATTCGCTGGCACGCAATAAACGAAACGTCACCGTTCCAGTCGCAATCTGAACCTGAAAACTCTTGATGTCCATGCCGCTAAACCGGACCTCGGAGTTGGGTCCGACACGCAACACCTTTCCATAATCAAGCTGAACCTCAGCGCGTGAAGACGAGCTGGTCAGCAAAGTATCGCCAGCCATCAACGGCCCATTCACCGCGGCCGCGGTAACGTCGCCCGAGTCGCCCCGGCGCACCGAAACCTCTCCACTGAGGACACTGATGCGAGCCACCGCCCGCCCTTGCTCATACTGGCCGTCGGGTTCCTGCGCCTGATCCTGGTCGTCTTGAGGCGGAGCGTTTTGCGCAAATGTCAAAGCGGCAAAAGTGAGCAGCGGTAAAAGGATGCGTTTCATGACTTAAAGATCTTCCCGCCACCTTAAGTGGCAATCCTGCAACCATTCGACAAGTGTTGTAATTTCAATGGATTAAGTGCAGCGACCGCTAACTCGCCATGGCTCAAAACCACCAGTGGTGCTTGGAATAAGCCGGACCCGGTGCTGACGCATCCGACGGACGACTGTCGTTAGGCTCGGGTGTTCTCATGAAGTAAGTTTAATCATATCTACGTTAGTTTCTTTGGTTCCTACGTAAGTTATTTGTTGCGAACTGGCAATCTACGTGATATAAAAACATATTACCTAATATTTTAGACGTAGAAGGAGCACAATGATTGAATCGTCGTATTTCGAGAACACTCCCGTCAGGCCAGTCCAATGCCAGACAATGGAGGAGCTTACCAAGCAAGCCGCTGAGGAATCCGTGTCCGTTTCCGGCATTATCCTCTACGGCACGGCCTTCAAGCAGGGCACTCGTTATTTTTTCCTGGCACCGATTCGGTACTCGATGCTCGATGAGCTAATCTACACGGAACGGTCAAAGAAAGGTAAGAAGCGCAAACTTTCCACGAGGGAGGTCGAACTACTATCGAACCGGCCCGAAGACCGCAATCACACGAAGAGCATCCAACAATACCTTGAGGATAACGGTACCTCGGAATACATCCTGCCGCCCATCACTCTTAACGTACCCGAGGGCAGTCGCGTGAGTTTGTATCTGCGGGAGACATCAGCGCATGTGGCAATGGCAGTTCTGGTCATACCTCATGGAATCAAGCTGCTGGTGACTGACGGCCAGCACCGTGTGAACGCCATCAACGACACTATTGAGTACCTCGTCGGTGACGAACTCGGAGAGCAATTGAAGCAGGACTATATCGGTGTCATGGTCACATTCGAAAGCATGCTCACGCAGGTGCACCAAGATTTTGCGGATTGCAGCCGGACGAAGCAGCTCTCTCAGAGCCAGATCTCAGTGTACGACCAGCGGAACGCGGCAAACTCGGTGGTGCTCGAACTTGAAAAGTTGTGCCCAATCTTCAGTGGCCACGTTGATGCTAGTGGCAAATCGGTTTCAAAGGAGGAAACCAATCGGATCTGGCTGGTAAACTGGCTGCGCCAGATGATCAAGGGCCTATTGTTCTCAGGCGTCAATATGTCGAACCTGAAATTCGAAGAAGCAGCCAACAAGAAACTAGATACCAAGATTAAGACGGAAGAGGCAAAACAGCGATGTGCTATGTTCGTCAACTATCTGACCGAACGTCTGGATCCGTGGAAACAGATGCTCGACGCCTGGAACTTACCTGAGAACGATCCGGAACGGGTTACAAAAATCAAAAAACTACGGCAGGAGTACCTCTGCTTTACGGTGACTGCCCTCAATGTCCTTGGTTACGTAGGCTACGAACTCCTTGAACGCGTGGGCGCGCGCGAGGATTGGAAACTCTTCGTCGATCAACTTGCGAAACTCGATTGGCGTAAGGATGCGCCGATGTGGCAAGGGCTCCTAGTCCAGAATGGACGAATTGTGACGCAGCACAGTACCACAAAAGATGCAGTAAGAATAATCAGTCAAGAAATCGGTCTAGTCCCGAAGCCAACGCCGGAAGCTGTTCCAGTCACTGTCTAGAACGAAAAGAAGTGATGCAAGATTTCGAGGCACGCAATGAACGCGTTCGTGCCTGGATTTGGGGGGCCGTTGATCCTTACCGACCAACGGCCCTACTCTCACGGAAAGGAGGAAATCCCCATGCGTAAGAGCCCTTGGCATTCTATCAAACAGAATGTCCATCATGACAACCCTCGGTGTACCGAAGGCAATAACATCGAGACCGAAAATCTGCGTCAGGGCACCGGCGGAAAGCCGCTGTGCCACCACTGCGCAAAATTTGACACCGCCAGAGAGTAGAGGCCATTAGGCCGAAGACCGTCAATCGCAGCCTCACCGGTCTATGGTGAATGTAATCTCCCACCTGGACCGGTGGGTTCATTGTCCGCGAAAGGACCACATTTACAAAGCTCAACGACCTCCCTTGGATTGCAACCCTCTCCGAAGCCTCTGCCTGGTTTTTCGGAAATCTCGATGA
Organism: uncultured Bryobacteraceae bacterium; assembly: GCA_955652915.1. Classification (GTDB taxonomy): domain Bacteria; phylum Acidobacteriota; class Terriglobia; order Bryobacterales; family Bryobacteraceae; genus Palsa-89. Next base: position 17,643 of record CATPCJ010000369.1, on the reverse strand, counting down.
TCTCTATCAGACGTCAGATTAGTTTCAGGCGCTTGAGGTCTTCCTCGGTCCAGCGAGCCTGTTCGATCATGCTCTTCAGAGTCTTCCGCCTAAACGTGCTACTGCCTCCGTTAAAAACGACGGTGACTCTCCGTCCATCCGGGTGATAGTAAATTTGGATCCATCCCCGCGATCAAAAGCAAAGCCGTCCCGGATCAGGGCTGAAATAATTTCGCGAGCATTAATGTTCCGAAGCTGCCGATAGTCGATGCCCACGGATCAGACGGTCACTGCGACACGAGGCTCGACGGTAACCTCTACCTGATCGGCTGGTTCTTCCGGAATCGGTTCACCGTGCTCCAGCATGCTCTCAACGATCATGCGTACGACATCGTTAATATGCTTGAGCGCCTCGGCCTGCGTCTCACCCCAGGTTGAGGCTCCTTGCCGCTCAATCGCCGGACAGTAAGCGTGCCATCCCGATGGATTGCCGTCAAAATCCTCATCAGGTTCCACGACCACTTTGAAATTGTAGGCCTTCATAGCCATCACTACGGGATTCTCTAATGTCGCTTTCAGTGTACGGGCTTCAGTGATCTTCGTCAAACGAAGCGTTGTCCAATCCACGATGGGCCTGCTGAACTAGCGGATAACCTTAAGGCGCTTCAAATCCTCTTCCGTCCATCGAGCCTGGCCGATCATGCTTCGAAGCGTCCCCGGGCGATAGGTATCCGAGGATGCATGGAAGCTGACGGTTACCCTTCGGCCATCCGGATGCTGGTAACGCTGGTGGCTTCCTTTTTGTCCGCGAAAGAAAAACCCGTCTCGGATAAGCGCGTTTACGATTTCGCGGGCGGTGAGGCTACGCAGATTCCTGTAATCGATTGCCACGTCTACACGGTGACTGCGACTCGCGTATCGGAGAAGATCTCGACATCGTCTTTCGGACTCTCGGGAATCGCTATGCCATCTTCCCGCAGTTCTTCGACGATCATCCCCACAACTTCCTGGATGTGCTTGTATGCCTCTTCCCGTGTATAGCCCCAGGTCGTAGCGCCGTACTCCTGTAGTGCCGGGCAATAAGCATGCCACCGATCCTCATCTGGCTCCACGACAACTTTGAAGGTATAGGTCATCATGTTCGTAAAAAGGGTCGAGATGCGACCTCGCTTCAGTGTACGGGCACCAGAGGTTTTCGTCAAACGGCGAGCCCCAGCCCAACCCCTGCCCCGCCGTGTAAACTATAGTTAAGTTGAAACCGGCAACCACAGTCAATGCCTCCCTCCCCGAAGTGCATTCGACCGTCCCCACCTCGCAACGCTCCCCCTGGCGGCGACTCTTCGCTTTCGCCGGCCCCGCCTACCTTGTCAGCGTAGGCTACATGGACCCCGGAAACTGGGCCACCGATCTCGAAGGTGGCGCCCGCTTTGGATATGAGCTGTTGTGGGTGCTGGTGCTCTCAAACCTGATGGCGATCCTGCTCCAGACCTTGAGCGCGCGTCTGGGCATCGTCACCCAGCGCGACCTCGCGCAAGCTTGTCGCGAAACCTATCCACGGCCGATTTCCTACGCGCTTTGGTTCTTATGCGAAATCGCCATCGCGGCCTGCGACCTGGCGGAAGTGCTCGGCGCAGCTATCGCTTTGAACCTGCTCTTCCATATCCCATTGCTCACCGGCGTCCTGGTTACCGCGGCCGACACACTGTTGCTGCTATGGTTCACCCGCCTCGGCATTCGCGTGATCGAGAGCTTCATCCTGGCTTTGATCGCGGTGATTGCCGGCTGCTTCCTGATCGAGCTCTTCTGGGCGGGCGTTCCTTTGTTCACCCAGCTTGCGCATGGCATGGTCCCGCGCATCACGGAACAAAATCTCTTTATCGCGGTCGGAATCCTGGGCGCCACCGTGATGCCGCACAACCTTTATCTGCACTCCGCGCTGGTGCAGACCCGGCGCATCGGAAAGAGCGACGACGAAAAGCGCACAGCTTGCAAATTCAATTTGATCGACTCCACCATTGCGCTGAACGCCGCGCTGCTGGTGAACGCCGCGATTCTCGTGCTGGCCGTCATGGTGTTCTTCAAGCGCGGCATCGTGGTCACTCAAATTCAACAGGCCAACCAGTTGTTGGCTCCACTTCTCGGCGTCAGCATGGCGGGTATTCTATTCGCGGTCGCCCTGCTCTGCTCCGGCCAATCGTCCACTCTCACCGGAACCATGGCGGGCCAGATTGTTATGGAAGGATTCCTGAACTTCCGCATGCGCCCCTGGCTCCGGCGGCTGATCACGCGCACCGTGGCCATCATTCCCGCGGCTTTCACCGTCTATCTGGCCGGCGAACATGGAACGTATCAGTTGCTGCTGCTCAGCCAGGTGATTCTGAATATGCAGCTTCCGTTCGCGGTGATTCCGCTCATCCAGTTCACCAATAGCCGTCAGCGAATGGGCATTTTCGCCAACCGCCTTTGGGTGCAAATTCTGGCATGGGGCGCCGCGGTTCTGATTCTCGTTTTGGATATCTGGCTCGTCATGCTCAGCATCGGCGAATGGCTCAAGGACGCCGGCCCCCGGCGCGTTTGGCTGGAATTGCTGCTCTTGCCGGTGGCGACCGCGCTCCTGCTTCTGCTGATGTGGATCATCTTCCAGCCTGTCCTGCCAGGCTGGCTTCGAAAGTTTGGACGCGCGCCTCTCGAACTGCCAAAAGCCGTCGGGACCAATCTGCTGAGCCCGTTGTATCAGAAAATTCTGGTTCCTCTGGATCATACCGAGCGCGACCGGGAGGCCATCGCCCACGCCGCCGCCATGGCCAAACAGCACCACGCAACCCTGTATCTGCTGCACGTGGAGGAGGGCGTGACGAGCCAAGTGTATGGTCCCCTGTCTTCCACGGCGGAAGTGGAAGCTGGCGGGGAGTATCTCCGTGGAATAGCTAATGAGCTTCAAAAGCAACAGGTTGCGGTAGAAATGGTAGTGCGTCACTCGAGAAATCCGAAAGATGCCATTGTGCGCTATGCCCGCGAACTGCAACCGGACTTGATAGTGATGGGGGCCCACGGACATAAGGGCTTGAAAGACATCATTTTCGGGACTACAATTAATGCAGTCCGTCATAAATTGAAAGCCCCGCTGTTGGTAGTCCGAGGCGGAAACTAAGCCTGTGACCATTTACAATCGAGATCGTGTCGAACGGATACACAAGTTTCACCTTGGGGCCCGCAACCCCTTGTTATTACGGTTACAAATTATGGCGGGTGAGTTGCAATCCACTATGTGACCTATGCGAATTCTGAGTGGACCTCTAGTGTTGGCTGCATTACTTGCACCCATCCATGCGTCCACTTTGCAGCAACTTACGCTGGATGACATGATTGACAAATCAACCATGATTGTCCGCGGAAGAGTGCTGCAACCCAATTATGGGGGCTTCCATGGCCACATGATCTGGACGCACTACACTGTGCAGGTCTCGGAAACACTAAAAGGATCTGCGTCGCGCCAACTGGACGTCGTTGTGCCGGGTGGGAACAGTGGAGGAATTCAGCAGTCCTACTCCGGAGCGCCAACCTTTTCGGCTAATCAGGACTATGTAATGTTCCTGTGGACCAGCAAGTCGGGCTTAACGCAAGTGATCGGCTTGTCGCAGGGTTTGTTTGCCGTGGTTCCGAACTCGGCCGGCAACGCCATGGTTATCCGCGCCGCTTCCTCCGAACACATGCTGAATATGTCCGGCCAACCGGTCAGCGATTCCGACATCCAGATGCCGTTGACCGATCTGCGCAGCCGGATTCAACTGGTCTTGAGCGGGAGGGGCGCGAAATGAGCAAGCGCTGGACTTCGCGCATCGCGGTCTTTCTGGCCGCTGGGTTCGTTTTTGCAAGTTCGGCTTCAGCTTACTACTACTACGTTTCCTATAACACGCGCTCGGCTCCATTTAATCCGATAGTTTCTAAATTCGATCTTAACGCACTGACAAATAACACAGTTCCATTCTTCATCTCCGACCAAGGCGCCACCGTAATATACCCTGGCGACAGCCTTCAGGCCATGGTGAGTCAGATTCGGGCGGCGGCCGATGTGTGGAACGGCGTCGGAACGTCACAGCTCCGGCTGGCCTACGGGGGGTTGGCATCGTTTGGCGCGTCTAAGCTGGCTCCTGGCATCAATGTGGAATTCTCGGACGACATACCTCCGGGGCTCCTGGCTTTAGGTGGCCCGGAGAGTGTTGCCGGCCAGGTATCCGGACCAAACGGTCCTTTTGTGCCGATCCGGCGCTCCCTGCTTCGCCTTCGCCGCGACATGGGCCAGCAACTGACGGTATATGGCGCTCAAGCCGCCAGCTTCAGCGAAATGTTCTTCGTAACGCTGGTGCATGAGTTCGGTCATACGCTGGGGCTGCAGCACACGCTTACCTCCAGCGTGATGTCGACGTTGGTCACCAGCACCGCGACCAAATCGCAGCCTCTGGGTATCGACGATATCGCCGGAATCTCCCTGCTCTATCCAACAGCCGATTATCTGGCGACGGTGGGTAGCATCAGCGGCCGTGTGACGCTCAACGGAAATGGCGTGAACCTGGCGTCCGTGGTTGCGATTTCCAGCAGCAGCCCCGCCATCAGCGCGCTGACCAATCCCGACGGTTCTTATCAGATCAACGGCGTGCCTCCCGGGCAATATTTCATCTATGTGCACCCGCTGCCGCCGGCGCTGCAGGGCGAAAGCTCTCCCGCCAATATTGTTTATCCGAAAGATGCGGGCGGCCGCGACCTCACCCCTAATTACACCGCGTTTGGAACGCAATTCTATCCTGGCGCGCGCGATCCTCAACAGGCGCAGGCGGTTTTCGTGTACGCGGGGAATGTCACGGCTGTGGGCACATTCAAGGTTAACTCGCTTCCCTTTACGCCGGTTCATTCGGTCCGGGTCTACGGTTTTTCGCAGTCTAACGTGGCGCTGACATCGGCTCCGGTGGAGCTGGGTTTATCGACTCCGGTTCCGTTGGTGGCTGCCGGCGCGGGGCTGCTGCAATCCAGCACCAGCGTTACATCCGGATTGAATGTGAGCACTCTCGGCACCGTTGCGCAGGTGAGCGGCCTGCGGCTGGCCTACGCCGGCCTGAGCTACGTCGCGGTGGACCTCAAGCTGGGTCTCGGACCGGGTCCGGGGCCGAAGCATCTTCTTTTTTCCACGAAAGACGATCTGTACGTGCTGCCTTCCGGATTCAACGTAGTGGCGAATCTTCCGCCTTCCATTACCTCCGTCTCATCCACGACCGATGCGAATGGAAACCGCGCTTTGGCGATCGCGGGAACGAATTTGCAGCCCGATACCCGCATCTTTTTCGACGGCATGGCGGCAGTAATCGAGCAGGTGAACGGCGATGGATCATTGGTGGTGTTGCCGCCTCAAGCTCCCGGCGGTTACACAGCGAATGTAGTGGCGCTAAATTCCGACGGGCAGAGTTCGTTGTTCCTGCAAGCCAACCCGCAGACTTACACCTACGATCCGGCGGATCTTCCGTCACTCATCGTGTCCCCCGCGTTCTTGGCCCCTGGCGGCGACGTCACGGTGGATGTCCTCGGCAGCGCATCCAACTTCGTCGATGGGCAAACGGTGGTGGGCTTCGGAACCAGCGATGTGACCATTAAGAAACTGACGGTCCTCAGCCCCACTCGTTTGAGCGTGCTGGTGACGCCGAACACGTTCGTGCCCACCAGCGGCATCAGCGTAACCACCGGCCTTCGCATTATTTCCCAGGCCCTCGGAAATCAAATCACGGTGACGACTGGCCAAGCGTCCTCTCGCAAATAAGCCGCGCCACGGGCGGACCGGTTATTTTCCCTTGCTCAGCTTGCGGTAATACTCGGCAATCGCATCCGAGTAACCGGCCGGAACACGTTCGGAGCCCGCGCTGCGAACCTGATCGCCGTTCTTCTCTTCGAGCTTGCGGCGCAGTTCCAGTTCCAGCCGCTCCAGTTGCGGCAGCACTTCGCGGTTGAGCCGTTGAGCGAGTTCGCCCTCATTCACGTAGGCCGGATTCAGCGCGTGCATCAATTGCAACATTTCGCCGGCGTACTCCGGGTGGCTCTTCATGAAGTCGCGAAGCTGGTTCAGATCGCGCAGAGATTCGCGATAGCCCTGCTCGATCTGGCCATTGTGCGGAACCAGCGGACCCGCGCCGCTGCCGCCTCCGAGTGGACCACCGTATGGTCCGCCCAGTTGGCCCGGATCGCCCGAAGCGTTTGAACCTTGGGAGCCGCCCTGACCTGGACTTTGACCTTGGCCCTGCTGACCCTGCTGACCCTGTTGTCCGGGCTGTCCTTTTCCTTGCTGACCGGCTTGTTGGCCCGGTTGCCCTTGTTGGCCTGGTTGTCCTTGTTGGCCTGATTGCCCTGGCTGTCCTTGTTGGCCCGGTTGCCCTGGCTGCCCTTGCTGGCCCGATTGCCCTTGTTGTCCCTGCTGACCGGGTAGTCCCTGCTGACCCTGCTGGCGTCCCGCATTTCCGCGCTTACCCTGATTGTTTTGTGCCTGGGCAAGTTGCTGCATGCGATTGCGCATGCCTTCCATTTGAGCTAAGGCCTTTTCGATATCGCCTTTATCGCCGGCGCCTTTGCCGGGTTGACCGTCTTTGCCCAGCGCGGCCTGCGCCTGCTGCAATTGGTCGCGCAGCTTATCCAAGCCCATCGTCACCGTGGACTCCCGAACCCAGGTGTACATCCCCTGCCCTTGACGCAACCACTCGGCGCCTTTGCGCATGCGCAGCTCCAGTTCATTCTGCTGGGCTTCGGAAAGCGCATCGCGAAGCTTGTTCGAAACCGGATTCTGCGCGCCGGCCAGACTGCGAGCCGTATCGCCAATCTGCTTTTCCAATTTCTTGAGTTGCTCGGCCATCTGCTCTTTTTCGCCCGCCAGAGTATTGGCCTGCTGTTGCGATTGGCCCGGCTGCCCCATGCTGCGCGGCGCACCTTCCGATCCGGCGAACATCTGCCGCAAACGATTCTGATAGTCGGTCTGATGCCCGGCCAGTTGCCCGGCCTGCTTGGCCAAGTCATCAAGCTGCTGCGAAGCATTTTGATGCTGCATGCCACCCAGGATGTCGCGCGCTTCCTGAAGCCGATCGGCCGCGCGGCGCTGTCCAGCGTTGGTTTGATCCGGATTGCCGTTCTGCTTCTCGGCGTTGCGCATGTCTTCAGTGGCTTTCGCCAGACGTTCAAGAGACTGCTGTAGTCGTGGGTCGGCAATGGCGCCGGTGCGTCCCGAATTGGCTTGATTCTGCTGCTGCCCGCCTTGTTGCCCGCGCTGCTGCTGGCCCGATTGCGGACTGTTACCACCGCTGGACTGACTCGGCTGTCCTTGGCCTTGCTGGCCCTGTTGCCCTTGTTGTCCCTGCTGTCCCTGTTGCCCCTGTTGTCCTTGCTGGCCTTGTTGCCCTTGCTGCTGCTGCGAATCGCCGCGCTTCAATTGTTCCATTTGCTTCTGCAGTTGCTCGGCTTCGCGGCGGAGCATTTCCTGTTCCCAACGTTGCCGGAAAGGCTGCTGCGTATCCTTTTTGGCGGCCAGCTCCTGCTGACGGCGCGCCAGCTCGGCGAGTTTCTGCAGAGCATCGTCGACCTTCTTGGCTTGCTGATCGGCCGCGGATTGCTGACCGGTTTCGTACTGATTCTTTTCCTTGTCGAGCTCCAGGTCCGCCAGATTTTCCAGATCGCGACCCTGGCCGCCACCAGCGCCACCGCCTCCTCGGCTGCCGAACGCAACCTGAATGTCGCGGAACGTAGCTTCAGCGCGGAGCGCGTTCTGCAGGCCCTTTTGCTCCGGCCCCATGGCTTCGCTCCACTTTTGCGCCTTCAACTTTTGCGCGGATTCCACCATCGCCTTGGAGGCTTCTTCCATGTCCTTCACGAAACTCTGGATTTCGGGACTCGAACTGCCAAGTTGCCGCGCCTTTACACGATCCGCCAGCGATTGCGCCTGCGCCGCGAGCTTGGCCTCTAAATCGCTTAGGAACTTAGCGTTGTCGGCGGCGTCCGCCTTCGCGCCATTCTTCTGCTCGTTCCATGTAGCGGCGATGATATCCTTCTGGCGCTGCGAAATCTCGGACTGGTCGCCGCCGCCACCACCTCCGCCGCCGGCCTCTTGAGATTGAGAGTAATTCCGCTCGTAAGGCTCCGCCTGGATGAAGTAGATATCGGTCTTGGTGATGTTGCGGGCATCCTTCGCCGTGGCATATACGCTCACCAGGTCGCCTGGCGACAGCTTGTAATCCTCGAGCGTAATCACCTGGCTCCCCTGGGCGGTCTTCACGCCCTTCTGACCGAGCATTGAAATTGTCTTTTCCGGTCCGCCATTCACCGAGTAGTGCAAGGCCATCTCGTTCAAGCCGAAATCGTCTTCCGCGTTGACGGCGATTGTAACTTCCTCGATCGGATTTACCTTGGCGTCCCGGCCGGGACGAGTGATCTTAACGGTCGGCGGCGTGTCCTTGCGCGCTTCGATGAAGTAATCCTCGCTCATGCGCACGTTTTCGCCTTGCTCGATGGCGGCGACGTGATACATGCCGTCTTTTTGAATCGGCACGCGGGCGGTAAGCCAATTCCCTTCCCCAGCCTTGAGGGCGATTTGCCGATCGTCGCTCAACATCAGAACACCCTTGGCCAACGGGCGGTCGGTTTCGATAGCTACTTCGGCTTCCGTACCTTCCACCGCTCGCAGATCGCCACCCGGGTCTTCCACCGCGTCCTTCATTCCGCTCCATGAGGGGAAATGATAGGTGACGCGCAACTTCTTGATGCCAGGCAGGTCGACGACTTTCAGGTTGTAGTGCTTGGAATGGACCGCGCCGGCTTCAACGTAATACTCGACATTTTCGGGAATGGAGCTAAACAGGAATTCGTAGGACGAGGCGCCGGGAGAAGGCTGCATGTCCACCGGCTCCCACTTAGAGGCGCTCTTGTATTGGGCGAACAACTTTACTTTCGCCGATTCGAATCCGATGAGCTGCGCTGTCACCAATTGATCCGATTTGCGGCGCACGGTGCGATCGCCGGGGCTGACGACGATGTCGTAGAATGCGCGTTCCCCGGTTTTCGGCGCACCCGCCCACAGCAAAGACGTTCCGTAGCCCAGATAGCCGGGACCCGCCAGGATCAACCACACCAGGACTCCGGCGGCCAAGCCGGCGGATGTCAAAAAACCAACGATCGGCGCCGTAGGCGCGAGCCGCTCCGGTTGATTCGACTGAGCCACTCGCAAGGCGTCGCCCGCCAACAGTTGAGCGAACGGATCGGCGCCCGGTCTTTCGGCCAGCGTGAGCAAACGTTCCTGGAATTCCGGGAACTTGCGCTCGGCGCGGCGCGCGGCATTGCGGCGATTCAAGCGAAGCAGCGGAAGCAGCAAACCAAACGAGATGGCGGTGCCGATGGAAAGAAATAGAAGAATGCGCGCCCACAGCAGGCTGGTGGGAGAAAAGGCGTAGTGATTGATAATCCAGACCAGCAGCACCGTGATGGCTAGAGCGGACACCGCCACCGCCGACGTGCCTTTTGAAAACGCCAGCAGCCGTAATCGGCTTTCCAGGCGCTGGAGATATGCGTTGAGTTGGTCCAGAGGACTCATTTGCACTCCTTATATAACCGCTGTTGCCGCTTGCTTACGGTCTAAGATCCACACAGGCAAGAATGCCTGTGCCACATCAAGCGGCCTCCTTCTCTACACCTAAGTATCGACTGGCTATCAATGATTCGATTATGGCGAGTATGAGGACTAATAGCAAAGCGTAGCGCCACAGGCTCCATGTCTTGCCCGGGTTTCCGGGGTCGTTACTCGCGGGGGCGTTGTCCACGCCTCGGCCGGTGTTCTTCCACGATTCCAAAGTTTCTTTCGATATTTGCGTCAGGTCGGATTCCAGGCGGTCCGCATGCGCGGCCATCATTTCGTGACGTCCGTTGGCGCGGCGGATTTCGTAAAAGCCTTCGCGGTCGAATTGAAAAGACTGCGCCGTGGCGGCTTCCTTCAAAGACAGGGGATGTTTGCCATCCGGGTCCGTTACATCGACCGAGGCGCCCTGTTCCTTGGCGGTGCGAAGTTCAACGTAAGAATCCACGGCGACGTTGGTGGAACGGTCGTGCTGTCCGCCGAGGTAGCGGGCGGTCTCTTCGACAAAGGGCACAAAGGAGGAGTGCAGGGGGAAATCGTTCGCCACGTTGTCAAAAGTGGAAGCAAACACCAGCACGCGACCCTCGCCTACCTGCTTTTCGAGCAATAACGGCGCCTGATTGGTTAGACGCGCGATCACGCGGGATTGTCCCGGATCCACGCGAACGATTTGATAAAATTGCACGCCGTCCAGCTTGTTGGCGCGGCGCAGGGAGGGGTGTTCGGCATCGGCCGAGGCAACAACCTGAAAACGATCGCCTTCGCGGCCGGAGTAGCCGGTGCCCTGTACTTTCTCGTTGGAGACGGGAACATGATCGAGCGCGGCAGACGATGTTCCCAAAGCTACCAGCAGCGATCCGCCGCCGTTCACATACGCCCGCAGGCTGTTTTCAAATCCAACCGGCAGCGAATTGACGTCCGACAGAATTACAAACGCGTATTTGGAGAGCGATTGGTTCGCGGCCTGGTCCACCGCCAGGGGCTCGAGAACAAAGCCGGCCTCGGAAACCGATTCGAGCGCGGCCCGGTAATATAATTCGTCGCGGTGTTGGCCGGCGCCATGCAGGAACAGGACCGGACGGGGGTCGGCGCGCTCCACGGCAAACGCAAAACGGTCATCCTCTTTTAGAGAATCAGAGGGCTCAATGCGGATCTCAGCTTTGTGGAATCCGTAAGGCGATTCGAGCGAGAGAAATTCCACGGTAGCGCGACCGCCGGCCGGGACATCGACCGATTTGGTGTCGAGCACCTTGCCATCGAGCGCGAGCGATACCGTTCGCTTGGCGGCTTCCGTGTTCACGCCTGCAATCACCGCTTGAACATGAACCTTTTTCGGATTGTAGATTTTGCCCGGCGCCGTTACGCTTTCCACCATCCAGTTGGGTTCTTTGGAATCCGCGACGGAATGATAAACCAGGTTGGTGTCGGCGTTGAGGCGTAGATCGGTGAAAGCCGGAGGCAGCGACGATTTTTGCATATCGCTCACGAAGTGGACTTCCAGCGGCATCTTGGATAGCTGCGACATGGTTCGAAGGGCGCGCGCGAATTCTCCGTAGGAACTGCGCGAGTCGGATGGCTGAATGGCTTCAATCGCGGCTTTCAGTTGATCGGCATCTTCTACCGGTTGCGTTAGATATTGGATACGGGCCCCGACCGCCAGCACCTGGCCTCGCTCGCCGGGGTTTAGATTCGAGACTGCCTTGCGTGCTTCCTGTTTGGCGCGGGCCATATGATCGGCGTAGCGCATGCTGAAAGAATTGTCGACCGCGATCACCAGGTTTTTTCGTCCGCCTGAGCTGGAAACGGTGCGCGTTACATAGGGATTGGCGAATGCCAGCGCCATGAAGATCAGAAGCAGCAGCCGCAGCGAGAGCAGGAGCAGATAACGGAGCCGGCGATGTTTGATGGAGCTCTGGGTGCGGCGCTCGAAGAACATCAGGGAGCTGAACGGATGCGGAGTGCTGCGGTATTGGCGGAGTAAGTGGATCCAAAAAGGAAGACCTACTACGGCCATTCCCGCCAGAAACCATGGGGCGAGGAAACCCACTAGCGTCGTCTCCTTTGTGAGTCCTGGTGGGGTGGGCAATCCTGCCCGGGTTGTGGGGCAGGTTGGTAACCTGCGGCCGATTGGCAGTCGGCCCTAATTAATTCCAGGCGGATTACCAATCCGCGGCAGGATGCCATCCTGCCCCACATCAGAATGTCCAAACTCTGGATAGGCTGCCCCACACTGAAAGAGATCCTGACCATTACATTCTGCCTTTTCGAACCAGGAAATATTCGCGGAGGCCGGAATCCAGCGGCCGGTCGGTTTGGAGCAGGCAATAATCGATGCCCGCGGCTTGCGCCTTTTTCTTCAGAGCCCCTATGTGAGCGTCGATCTTGGGGCTGTATTCTTCGCGCGCGTATTCGGGTGAAACTTCGAGGGCGTCCTGGGTTTCCATGTCCACCAGGAGCATGGGCTCTTTCATCTTCGGACGGATTTCCTGCGGATCGAGGATATGGAACAGCACCAGATCGCATCCGCGGAAGCGCAACGGGGCGACGGTTTTGACGATCACGTCCGGGTCTTCGTAAAAATCCGAGATGACTACCACGATGCCGCGGCGCCGGAGGAATTGTTGAAAGTGAACGAAGGGCCTGGCGAAATCGGTGCGCGTGCCTAGCACGGCTTTCTCGATGGCATGGGCCACGCGCAGAAACTGTCCCTGCCGAGTGGAAGGATTGACGTAGTTCCGCACGTCGTCGTCGAACACGATCACACCCGCGGCGTCGCGCTGCTGGTTGGCCAGGTAGGCCAGCGATACGGCCAGAAAACGGGCGTAGTCCAGTTTGCTGATGCCATGCGAGCTGTAGCCCATGGACGCGCTGCTATCCAACATGAGCGTCAACTGGCTGTTGGTTTCGCCACGGTATCGTTTGAGAAACGCCCGCTCGGTGCGAGCGAAGACGTTCCAGTCGACATGGCGCAAATCGTCGCCGGGGGAGTAGGCGCGATACTCGGCGAACTCCTGGCTGAAGCCGAAGTCGGGCGAGCGATGCAGGCCGGCGACGAAGCCGTCCACTACTGTTTTGGCGACCAGGTCCAGGTGCGAGATTCCGGCTAGGAGAGCGGGGTCGATGAATCTAGTTGGAGTGCGGGGTTGCATTATTGTAGGGCAGGTTGGTAACCTGCCGCCGATTGAAAATTTGCTAATTCGGTACAAGGCCGCTTTTCAAGCGGCGGCAGGTTACCAACCTGCCCCACAACAACATTGAGAAGTTTTTCGCTCAGGTCCACTTTTTCTTTGTGACTACGTTCCATCAGCGGCGGCTGCCGCACTTTTATTCCGTCCGTCAGCCTATATTTCTCACTTGGCCATTGTATGGGAGTTTGCCCGCTCATCGAAGCTTTCCCCTGGAAACCACTTCCGGAGAGGCCTTCCTGGCTGTCGATCGGCTTCTTGATAATGCTTGTACTGGACCGCTGTTTCTCAAGGAGCCCGAAATTGCCGGTGTTGTCGTGGAAGCAATTCGGTATCGGGATCAACGAGACTTCCAACTGCATTCTTTTGCCGTGATGGCGAATCATGTGCATCTTTTGATTACGCCACTCGGCGACGTTTCCGCGATCATGCAATCGCTCAAACGATATACCGGGCGGGAGTGCAACCGGCTTCTCGGCCTTACCGGATGTCCGTTTTGGCAGGACGAGAGCTATGACCGGCTGGTTCGGGACGACACGGAGTTTCGGCGGATTACCCGATATATTGAAATGAATCCAGTAAAGGCTGGGTTGGTGGCTGCGCCTGAGGAATTTTTGTGGTCTAGTGCGTCGCCGATTTTCAATCGGCGGCAGGTTGCCAACCTGCCCCACGCGGAAATCCAGTTCTAGTGACATGCCACGTCCTACTTGGGTTCGGACTTCCACTCCAGCAGGCGCTTTAGGATTGCGTCGGAATCCAGTTTTTCCGATTCGGCATGGAAGTTCAGGAGAATGCGATGGCGCAGAATGGGAGTGGCCAACGCGCGGACATCCTCGTATGCCACGTGATAACGATTGCGCAGGAGCGCGCGGGCTTTGGATGCAAGCACGACAAATTGGGCGGCTCTCACGCTGGCGCCGAAGTTCACGTAGTTCTTCACGAAATCCGGAGCTGTGGCATCGCTGGGACGAGTGGCGCGCACCAGTTCCACGGCATATCGCGCCACCGAATCCGCCAACGGAACCATGCGGATTAATTGCTGGAAGTCGAGAATCTCTTCCGCGCTGGTGACGGTGTCTACAATGGCGGTCTTGTTGGCGGTGGTGAGATCCACTACTTTCATTTCGTCGTCCGGAGATAGGTAATCCAACACCGTGTTGAAGAGGAAGCGATCGAGTTGGGCTTCCGGAAGCGGATATGTGCCCTCCAGCTCAATCGGATTCTGCGTCGCCAAAACGAAGAACGGCGGCTTGATCAAATACTGATGACCACGCACCGTGCAAGACAATTCCTGCATGGCTTCGAGCAACGCCGATTGGGTCTTGGGTGGAGTTCGGTTGATTTCATCGGCGAGCAGGATGTTAGCAAAAATCGGGCCGGGAACGAAAGTCCAAGTGCGGCGCCCGGTGGTGTTGTCCTCCTCAATGATGTCGGTGCCAGTGATGTCGGACGGCATCAGGTCCGGCGTGAACTGGATGCGCTTGAAGACCAAGCCCAGGGTTTGAGCCAGAGTCCGAACCAGCAGCGTTTTTGCCGTTCCCGGCAATCCGGTGATCAGGCAGTGGCCGCCCACGAATAGCGATATCAAGACCTGCTCGACTACTTCGTCCTGCCCGACGATTACTTTGCGAACTTCACGAACTATGCTGCGATGCGCCTCCTGGAAGCGGTTAATCCGTTCCTTCAGTTGCGCCGAGTCGGCAATGGCTGTTGTGAGTGTGGACATTTTATTTTGAGATTTCCAAAAGTAATCTTTGCGCCGGCTTGTAGCCCGGAGCGGCCTCTAAAGAAAGCAACACTTCATCGCGGGCCTCATCCATTCGTTTTGCAACGCGAAGCGCCTTGGCCAACTGAAAATGCGACGCGGCCTGATCCAGGGGTTTCAGCGCGAGTACAGCCTGGTATTCGCGGATCGCGCCTGGCACGTTGTCCTGCGCGAGCCACAAATCGCCCAAACGTTTGTGCAATTCCTGGTCTTCAGGATAAATGTAGTTTAGACGATTCAGGGTGGCGGCTGCTTTCCCGGGTTCGCCCGCCTCCTCCTGAAGAGTCGCTAGTTTTTCGATCCACAGCGAGCTGCGCCCGCCATACTTGCTGTACAACTCCAGCTCCTTGCGGGCGGCGGTCTTGTCCGACTTGGCAAGATAAGCTTCCGCCAATGTCTCATAGACGCTGCCCGCTTCGATATAGTCCGGATAATAATCGCGAATGACCCAGCCTTGCGCGATGGCCCCGTCGTAGTTCTTGGAGCGCAGGTCGGCGATCATGGCCTTGTGCACTTTTTGCCAATCCAGGAAGTGCTCCACCTGAACCTTGGTGTTCCCTTCCAACCATTCGAGAAATTGACGGTCGAACTCTTCGGCGGAGATTCCGAGATTATTGTGAACGACGTCGGGCGTCGATTCCAGTTTCGCGTAAGAGTGCATCATATCCAGCAGCTTAGAGTAGCCCCACTTTCCGGCTATGTAAGAGCAGATTTCGCCAGCCTGGAAATAGGACACGATTACTTGCGCGGGATAAGTGGGGCGAACGAATCCTCGATCCAACGTCGCGATGGGCAGCAGCTTGTTGTCCTTGATAGCCATGATGGCCGGGGGCGCGAGACGGTCCCCCCAATCGGGCTCCGTTGCCGTTTCTTCGTAGACCGCCATGCCTTCGGTAAACCAACGGGGGACGCGATGATTGGTGGCCTCGAGCACGAACACATGGCTCAATTCGTGCCACATGGTGCTGGCCCAATGGAAGCTGCCGGGCGTTCGGCCGGACGGACTATCCATGGCGACCACGGAGCCGAATGTCACGCCGAGCGCGCCTAATCCCGGCATGCCCATGGTGCGGACGGCGAAGTCGTCGTGATTCGGATAGACTTCCACCTGCACCGGACCCTTGAGCTTCATCTGGTATTTCTTTTCGTAAGTCGCGATGGCGCGCTTCATCTCCGATTCAAAATACGGACGAAGCAGGTCGGCTTCCTTCTTATCGAGGCGCAGAATGGTGTTGCTGGTCTCGTAGATCTTGAAGTTCTTGTAGGTATCCAGCAGCCGTAGAGAATTCTTGACTTCGTTGCTCCCATAGCCCGCGTTGAAGCACTGTTCGAGTTGCGATCGCGCTTCACCTTCCTGGCCCAGACGCATTAGATTGACGCCAAGCTGCGAGCGGGCTTCCCAAAGTTGCGGATTCAATTCCAGCGCCTTGCGATATAGGGCGATGCCTTCCAAATAGCGGCGGTTGATGACGAAAAAATGCCCAGCGGTGGCGTAAGCCTCGCCATATACGGGATTGACTTTCAGAATTCGGCCGATCCAGGCTGAATCCTTCTTGTCGTTCAGCCAATCGATGGTGGCATAGATGGCCATGGCATCGAGCGCCTCTGAAGAGATTCCCAGCGCCATGTCGGCTTCTCTTGCGGCGCGCGCTTCATCGTTGTCTTCGAGCGCGAGGTAGGCCAGCAATTCGCGGGCTTCCGGCAGTTTTGGATCGAGCTTGGCGGCCTTTTCCGCGAACTCGACAGCCTTGATGCCAAAGCCTTCCGCTGCGAGGAGCGCCAAGCCGAGATATGCGCCGGCGTCATCCTTATTAATTTCGAGCGCTTCCTGGAACAGGTCTTTGGAGTCGCTGGTATTGAATCGCTCCAGCAGCATGCGGCCCCAGCGAACCTTGTATTCAGACTTGGCGGGAAACTGCTTGACGGCGAGCTTGAATTGATCGTTGGACTCCTTATATTTCTCGACGCCCCAGAGTCCTTCAGCGCGCAGATACGGATTGGAACCGGCGGCTAGGCGGGAGAAACAGGCAGTGGCGTCGGCGAGTTTGCCGTGATGACGGAGAGCGCGGCAGTCTTCGATAGATTGGGCGCTGAGTGACGCAGCGCAGAGGAGGACTATGTAGGGCAGGCTGGTAACCTGCCGCCGATTGACAATCGCCCCGTTCCAAGCAAAAGGCGGATTGGCAATCCGCGGCAGGTTGCCAACCTGCCCCACAAAATCAAACCCCAGTTTCATTTGTCCAGCTCCGCTTGAGTTTTCGCTAGTTCTAATAGCAGGGCCTGGAGCTGTTGTTTGTAGAGGTCGGCGGGGATGGCGGCCTTTTGATATTTCAGCTTGTCGATCTCCTGTTCCAATTGCTCGCGGCGGGCGAGCAGCGCTCTTTTCTCGGGCGTGTTGGCGGCGGCTTGCACAGCTCCCAGGTGGAGGATGGTGATTTGGGACGCTACCAGGCCCTCGCCGTTCTCCGGAGACGGTTTTCGAGTGCCGTCGCCTTGACCGCTGTCCACCAGAGTTGGATGCTCAGTGGCGATGCGTTTTTGAGTTTCAAAGAACTGGCTGGTTTTTTGCTCGGCGTAGACGAAGGCCTCGAGCGCGGAAATGGATTCGTTCTTGTCCGTGTCGGCGGACGAATCGCGCAGGGCCTCCACCCAATAGCGTGCGAAGATGGGGGCATTTTTCTCCGAGCCGGATTTGGTCGCGGTGATCACGGCGCGGTTTGGTTTCTCGAGCGCGGCCCGGGAGCCGCCGCTGGCGCTGGTCATGTTGACGACCAATTGGCGGGTGGTGGGGATGCGGTCAAGTAGCGAAGCCAGTTCGACGGCTGAAATATCCGGGCCGGGGAGATTGACCTTGTAATCGAAACCGTCGAAGCTTCCATGGCCGATGATCATCAGAATCAGCACGTCGGTGGGTTTTGCCTCGCGGGCGATGCCGGTGAGGACGCTCTGCAGTTGTGCCTTGGTGGCCTGCTTGCCGAATAGCGTCTGGATCTTGGCGTCGGGGCTGCCGGCGCGAATCAGCTTGTCGATCTCCTGCGCCTGGGCGCTGAAGCGCTGTTCGTATTCTG
>CATPCJ010000368.1 GCA_955652915.1 uncultured Bryobacteraceae bacterium | reverse complement strand
TCGTTCGTCGAAGCCCCCGGTGGCTTCGACGACGTCGATGCGCGTTGCCATGCAGGCCGCGGTGACGGCGGAATAATTGCGGATCACATGAGTATAGGCGTTGTAGCCCACGAAGCCCGCGGGGAAAGAATGAAACGCGTGCGCGGCCCCCTGATTCACGCCCAGCACCACGCCCACATGCTGAATGCGGTCGTCCGGAAACAGCAGCCTGGCTCCCACGACGCCCACGCGGGGCTGCTGCGTAAACTCGATCAGGGCGCTCAACCATTCTTCGGAAATCACTTCCATGTCGTCGTTCAGCAGCACGATGTGGCGTCCTCGCGCTTGGCGAAACGCAAAGTTCGCCTTCCTGGAAAAGTTAAATGGAGGATTGGGTTCTGTGAAACTCTCCAGCCGGTACGGAACGTCGGACAAAGCCCGGCGCGTCGAATCGGATAGGTTGCCGTCGTCGACAATCACGATCTCATAGTTCGGGTAATCGGTCTTCGCGACAATGCTCTTGACGAAGTTCTCGAGCAGATCGCGGTTGTTGCCGGCCATGATGCAAAGCGACGCCAACGGATGCTCGTGAATCCGGTAGCGCACGCGGAACGTGCCTTCGATCTGCCCGAACTCCACCTCGCCTTCGATGCCGTTGCGCGCCAGGTGATCCTCCAGCGCCCGGCGGCCCGCATCCAGCGCTTCCGGCTTGGCATCCACCAGCTCCGCCGCCGATCCGCGAATCTTGCGCCAATGGTAAAGAATCCTGGGCACGTGATGGATGGATTGAGCGCGAGTGGAGAGCCGCAATGCGAGATCGTAATCTTGAGCGCCGCTGAATTCCGGACGAAACCCGCCCACGTCATAAAACAGGTCCTTGCGCACTACCAGGAGGTGCAGCAGGTACATCACCGACAAGAGATGGTCGGGCGACCAGTCCGGCTTGCAATAGTGGTCGACAAATTCTCCACTGTCGTCCAGCTTGTCTTCGTCCGTATAGAGAAGATCGATTTCCGGATTGCCCTGAATCGCTTTCGCCACTTCGTAGAGCGCTTTCGGCGTCAGCTCATCGTCGTTGTCGAGCATCGCCACGTAATCGCCAGTCGAAATCTCCGCCGCTCGGTTGGATGCCGCGGCGATGCCCCGGTTCTTTTCGTGAACCACGATCTTGATGCGCGGATCGATTCCGCGGTAGCTTTCCAAAACCTCTAAAGTATCCGGCGACGTGGAGCCGTCATCGCACAAACATAGTTCCCAGAAGGGATAATATTGCGCGCGCACAGACTCGATGCAGCGCCGCAGATACGGTCCGTCGATGTTGTAAACCGGCGTTATCACGCTGATTACGGGCTTGGACGCCCAGTTGCGGATTTCTTCGGCGATCGCGGCGGGCGTATCGGCGGCGAACAACCTGGGTCTGCCCGCAGCGCCGTGTATTTTGAAAATGCCCGGAGGTATTTTCTGTTCCCGCAGGCCGATCTCTTCCAAACGCGACGCGATCTTATGGCCAACCGCGCCTGCGCTGTATTCGCGGCGGATATCCCCGGCGGCTTGCTTCGCTTTCCGTTCACGTCCTTCGCGATCTTCGAAAACCGTCCGCATCAAATGGCTCAAATGCTCAACGGAAGGATCCGCCCACACATGCCCGCGCACATAAGGCCCCACTGTGAGCGGAATCGGAATCAGCTTGCAATCGATCAGGTAGCTATTGTCGTCCCGCATGAAATCCAGATTCGACGAATAGCGCGTGGCGATCACCGGCTTCCCCAGATACATGGCCTCGGCCAGGTTGTAGCCAAAACCTTCGCTGCGGTGCGGCGAAACCAGGCAGTCGATCGAATTCTGCAGGGAGACGATTTCGTTTTCGTCCATGATTCCGCTGAAGGTGCGGATGTTCGGCGCTCCGGCAATGGCTTCTTCAATGGCACGGACATTGTCCTCGTCGTGCTTGGTGTTGAAGTATTTCAGATACAGCAGAACATCTCGAGAGTGCCCGAACTCGCGCTTGAAAGCCTCGATCAAGCAGAAAGGATTCTTGCGGTCCAGGTAGCTGGACACATCGAAGATGTAGCAGAACACGAAAACGTCACGCGGCAGGTCGAAGTGCTCGCGCGGATAGACGGTCTTTTGTTCCAACCCGTCCACAACCAGCGGGATGCGCGTAACCGCCAATTTGGCGATGGATTGAAACGCATGCCGGCAAAATTCGCTCGCCACCCACACCTCATCCACGTAGCGGTACAGGTGATGCCAGTCGGCCCGCGCGGACGGAAGCTCCCACAGCCAATAGCCGATGTTGTACGCGCCCTTCAGCAGATTCGTGCCATAGGCATTGAAGAAACGCGTAAGCATATCCGCGTTTTGCAGAAGCAGATTGGCGCGATACGGCGGAAATTCCGGGAGGGAGCGCTGGGCCACAGCTTCCGCCCAACTCGGAATGGAGATTTTGTTGAGTGGAATTTCCGCGTTCTCGATGGCTTGCACACAACTACGCGCGACCGAGCCGAGACCGCTTACAGTGTCGAGGAATCCGTAAAGATTAATGCCGTAAGGCCGCGATTCCAGCAGAGAAAGATGCTGGCTACGATCCGGAACTTCGTTCCAAGGCCCGCCGCCGCGGCCTTCTTTTCGTCCGAACGAATTCCAGTGATTGTAGCCGGAAGGGAAAAGACCTTTCTCGATGGCTCCGGCGACGTCGGGGTTGAGGAACAGATAGGCGTCTTCATCAAAATCAGCGGGAATGCCGGGACGGGGTTGCAAGGGTGTCGATCCACGCTGGTCCGGGATTTCGTGGAAACGCGCCAGGCGTCCTTCGTCGCGGCCGAACTTCATCCAGTGTTCATAGCCCGTGCGAAAGTCCCCCGCGGCGACCTTTTCCGCGATATCGGGATAGAGCAACAGGTAGGTTACTTCGTCGAATTCCGGCGGGATCGGAGTTGCGCGCAGACTGCCGAGGAACACCGACGCGATGGCGCGCTGCCAGTCGTGAAGAACGCGCAAGACGCCCGCGCCGCCGGGCTGGCGCGCTTGGCGAAGATGGGCGCCGAAGAGTCGCTGGAGCGCGCCCTTTCGCAGTAGATC
>CATPCJ010000367.1 GCA_955652915.1 uncultured Bryobacteraceae bacterium | reverse complement strand
CAGGCTCGAAGTATCAGCCCGCTAACTAGAGTTGCTAGTTAGACCTTCGGCTGACCCGAACGGGTGCGCTGCCAGTCCACCGAAGCGGGCGCATGACGTATTAGAATGACCGGCGGTGAGGACGCCTAAGTGAAGTTGCTTCTTGTCGACGACCACGCGCTCTTCCGCGAAGGAGTCGCGCTGCTGCTTGCCTCGCTCGAGCCCAACGTGGAGGTTCTGCAAGCGGGCTCGTGCGAGTCCGCGATGGAACTCATTGCTGCATCCGCGGGCATTGAGATCGTGCTTATGGATCTCCAGTTGCCCGGTGCGTCCGGTCTTGAGGCGATCAGGTTGTTGCGGGATCGTTACCCAGAACTGCCGGTGGTTGCGGTGTCCTCGAGCGAGGACAAGGAAACGGTGCTCCAGGCGCTCGACGCCGGCGCCATGGGGTTCATCACCAAGAGCTCCTCCTCTTCGGTGCTCAGAGCGGCCCTCAAGCTGGTACTCTCCAAAGGTATTTACCTCCCACCGTCGGTATTCTTAGCCGATGCGATGCGAGCGAGCGTGGTCGCGGAAGATTCAACCGAGCCCACACAGCAGCGCGCCGTGACCCCCGAAACGCTGGGGCTCACGTCGCGTCAGTCCGCGGTGCTGTTTCGGATCTTGCAGGGTAAATCGGCCAAGCTCATTGGCCGTGAGCTCGGGCTTTCGGGGAGCACCGTCAAAGTTCATACTTCAGCCGTGCTGCGCGCGCTCAACGTAACCACACGTACCCAAGCGGTTATCTCAGCGAGCAAGCTTGGCCTGCGATTTCCCGCGTCATACAACGGGTGATCCCTTGGCGAATCGACCTTGGCTGGCGTCAAAAGGGAGAGGCAGCAGTACATTTGCAGCCTCCCACAACTTGTCCGCATTGATGGGCTTGTAAAGGAGCACCAAGCGGCCCTGTTGGCGAATATCACTCTCGAGAACGGACACGTCACCGGTCATGATAATGGCCGGGATCGACTCTTCGCGTTTCTTTCGGATCGCTTCCACCACCTCGAGTCCGGTCCGCTGGCCGCCTAACCGATAATCGGTGATGATGAGGTCGGGACTCCGCAAATGAGCCTCGAGGCTTTCGATCGCCGTTTCCAGGGAGCTGCCGCTCACGACATGACAGCCCCACTGTGCGCAGAGCGCCTCAATGGCGAAGCAGTTCGCGTTGTCGTCGTCGACTACGAGAACGAAGGTGCCGGCAAGACGCGTACGATCCGGCGTCGCAAGTTGCTCATGGGCAATCGGCGTTTCGTGACGCGGCACCAGCGGCAATCGAACGCCAAACGTGGACCCTCGCCCGGGTTCGGATCGCATAATGAGTGGATGCCCGAGGATCTCCGCGGTCCTCTTGACGATCGACAGTCCGAGACCGAGACCCTTGCTACGATCGCGCGCGGGACTGACGACCTGAAAAAACTCCTCGAATATTGCTTCATGGAAGTTGCTCGAAATGCCGCTCCCCGTGTCGCTCACCAGCACGTCCAGGTGATCGCCTCGTCGCCGACAGCCGACGAGGATGCGCCCCCTGTCGGTATATCGAATCGCATTCGATACCAGGTTGCCCAGAATTCGCTCGAGTAGCGCGGGGTCACTACTGACAACCGCGCGGGACCGAATCACCTTCAGCTGAAGATTCTTCGCCAGTGCCTGCGGCAAGAAGTTCGCTTCGATCAGGCGAAGTAGATTTGCGATGGGGAACTCGTCGCGTTTCGGCTTGACCGCACCGGCGTCCAGGCGAGAGATGTCCAAGAGACTTACAAAGAGACTTTCCAATGCCTGAACCGAAAGCTGCACCTTATCGACCAGGCTGCCGACATCCCGGCGACTGATCTGTTCACGCAAGATTTCAACCAGAAGGCTGATGGCCTGCATCGGTTGCCGCAAATCGTGGCTGGCGGCCGCCAAGAAACGCGTCTTCGCCGCATTCGCGCGCTCGGCCTCCTCTTTCTTTTTCTCCAACTCCTTGAGCTGGTCGCCTAGTTGTAGGTTCAGTGAAGCCAACTCGGCCGCCTGCAGATGCAGCTGAGTGCTCGCCGCCCCCAGCTCCTGCGTCCGCGCCTTAACCTTCTCTTCCAGATTTGAATACGATTGCTCGAGTCGCTGTGCCATCCGATTGAATTCTTGCGCCAACGCCCCCAGCTCATCGCCCGCGTCGGTATGTACCCTGACGGAAAGGTCCCCCAGCCCGATTTTCGAGGCACCCTGGCGCAGGGCTACGATGGGACGGGTCAATCTGCCTGCCAGCCAACGACTCACCATCAACCCGGCGGCTAGGAGAACCACCAGCAGACCAACGGTGCGGTAGAGCGAAGCGCGTACCGGCCCCATGACTTCCGCGACCGGCTGCTCGACAAAAAGAGTCCATTGGAGGGACGGAATGGAAATCGCGCTCGTCAAGACCTCCTGATCGCTTTCGGGACTGCGCGCGAACACGCTGATGGGACCGGACTGCGCGGTCGCGGCGTGCGCGAGCTGTACCTGAGTCAATCCTGCCAGGTTCAGCTTCTTGTGCACCATGCTGAGGTTCTGGTGAGCGACTAGATTATCCGAGCCGTCCACCACAAAGGCGCGGCCGCTACTCCCGACATTTGCACTCGCGACCAGATCAGCAACGTACCGCAGGCTGACTTCCGCGATAAGGAGATGCGACTTCGGGTCGGACTCTCGGACCGCAAGCGATACAAACGGGGTTGATCCCTCCCTGAAATAGGCGGCGCTGTAGGCGGTTGGTAAACTGACTTTGCGCAATCGCTCGCGATAATCCAGCGACGGATCTACTTGATCCGGCTCGATGCGAGAGACATGATTTCGCTGCCGGCCGTCCGCTCCGATGGATTGGATCTCGAAAATCGCGGGATTCAACTTTAAGAGCCGGTGCAGCTCCTCGCGCTCGTCCTCCAAGCTGAGCAAGCCCGAGGCCCAGGGAAGCGAATCCACTTCGTGCAGTTGCAACGCGATCGTGTCTAGATACGCGCTGATGCGCGTCGCGATTACTCTTCCTTCCGCTTGCTGGACCTGAGTTATCTGCTCTATGTTTTCGCGGTAGTTCGCTATTGCGTTCACCACCGCGAAACCAACGAACCCACACGTCGCGAGCAACGCAAAGGCAGAAAAGTATCTCGTTGACAGCCGCATACTCGCCGGCGATGGGCAAGTTATTGGCTACGAGAGGGAGCTTGCTTCATGGAGTACCGAAGATCACGTCGGCTCGTTTCAAGATGCTCTTTGAGGGCTGCAGGCGGCGATCGCGGCTGACTCCGTCGAGATTAATCGCGAGTTCAAACGAGCTCGGCCGCTCGACCGGAATCGTCGCCGGGTTGGCGCCATGGAGAATGAGAACGAGCTGTTTCGCCCAGATCCCGAAGGGGTCCGGTACGCGCGCCTCGTAAGACAACCCACCCGTCTTCCGCGCCAAGACCGTGCGGTCATACATGACGGGTTTCCTCGTTTCCGCCATCATTTTTACCGCGGCCTCGGTGTCGGTCCAGAGCACGTCACTCAGGGGCAGATACCAAGCATCGATGTCTTGTGCTTTCGGGCTGCGCAGCACGCGCGCGAGCTCTGCTTGGTCGATGGCGACAAATAACTCGATGCGGATATTGAGTTGTTCCTTGGCTCGCCGAATTTCCTCGGCAAATCCGCTTTGCTCGAGGATAGAAGGATCGACAACGAACCCCACCACCTTCGTGCTCGGATAAGCCTTGCACAGCAATTCAAGCGACTTCGCTGTAATGGGGGCGTAAAAGGTGAATCCGGTTCTATTGACACCCGGCGCGGCAATGCTCTGCACATGGCCCAACTCGATGGGATCCGAATGGGACATGAAGAGGATCGGAATCGACTGCGTGAGTGCCTTCGCCGCTTCCAAGACGACGTGCGAGGACGCAACGATGACGCTCGGGCGTGAACTCACGACTGCGCGCATGGTCGCCATGATGGGTGCCGTCCCCATCCCTACCGCTTCCACGAAGTCGATCGACAGCGCGGTGGGATCAATCCCTTGCTGCCGCTCTACGGCGGCTTTGAATTTCACAAAGTCTGCTTGACCGCGTCCGTCCTGTGCCGTGTCGACATAGGAGACATAGACGACCCGCTGGATCCTCTCTGCGTCTTGGTCTTGGGCACCCTCCACCCTGTGGCAGGCGGTCGTTCCGACGATGGAGACCCCAATAACGCAACCTGCGATCGCTCGTAGTGCCGACCTATGGCCATTTGGGTAATGGAGCCGGGTCATAGCAGGGCCTACGATGGGACCACCCTCTTCCAACAGGCAACGGGAGCCAACAACATGCTTGCCAAGGAAATGTACCGCTATTTTTGGATAAAGGTTAGCGACGAAGCAGCGCGCGTCGCTTCGGCCCAAGCGGCCTTGGAGTTGCAAACGCGACTGGCTAACCAATTGATGTCGGCAGGGCCGCAGTCCCCTGAGGAATCGCTCCTGCGTACCCAGCAGGATATGGCGCGATGGTATCTCGGCGGAGAAATCACGAAGGGAACCAAGATTGTGATCGTTCGTCCGCCAACCGACACGCCGTCGCTCGACGTCTTGCCCGCGGCCGGCCAGGCCGTTTTGACGGGGACCTATGAGATTTCGATCGCCGTAATGCCCCCTGGATACCCTGAAGATTTGAGCCGGGAGTGGCTCAATACGCCGGTCGGCCAGGCTTGGAGCACCGGCGCGGCGGCCTGCCGATTGAGCTACGCGGTCGTGGGCACGGCCAGCGCGGGTTGAGAATCGAGGGCTTCCTGCCTCATTTCGGTGCCCCATGACTGGCTTCCTATTGAACCTCGGCCGTCCGGCCGCGCCGCACCTATCGCCGGTCCACGGGACAACCGATTCCGCCTCCAGAGCGATGAGCGAGGCCGGCTTCATCTGTGCGCCAATGAGATTCCCTGGGACGTTCTCCCCCGCCGAATGCGCAGCGATCGTGGAGCTCGGAGTCGCTGCCGCCCCTATCCTCGCTGGGCTGGCGCGACCCATTGAGAACTATCGTACCGGGATCACCAAGGCGATTGCTCTCGATTCGCAGAGCCGGTGGGTCTACGAGAAACTCCGCGAGGTCTTCTCTGCCGTCAATCAATGGTATCGATTTGAGATCAGCGGAATGATCGACTCGTTACTGTACTGCGAGTATCCGGAGAGCGGACATTTCCATTGGCATATCGATTGCGGCGAATATCCGACGGCGACGCGCAAGATTAGCCTTTCGCTGCAGCTGTCCGATCATTCGGAATACACCGGCGGATCCCTCGAGTTTGCGGCGTATGGCGAGCTGAAAGAAGCGCGTCGCCTCGGAACCGTCATCACATTCCCGGCATTCCTCCATCACCGGGTCGCGGCTGTTACTTCGGGCGTACGAAGATCGCTTGTGGCTTGGGCGCACGGCCCGGTCTTTCGCTGACCGAAAATAGGCGCGCGTCGAGCCGATTGATCGGCCGGCTATCCGCGTCGACGGTTTGGCCGCCGCATCAATACTTGCAGCGCTCGACCGATAGCCTTCAGGGGTAAGCGTCGTCCGCCACCCGCCTTGCCTCACGACGCGTCGCTCTCTCCGAGTGCATCGGACTCGGCTGATCAAGCCCTCCGACCATCGGTGATAACCCAAAAGGACGATCCAACTGGCCGATGACTCGATCGGCATTCTTCGTCAACCTTTG